>CAYXDR010000137.1:0-2697 GCA_964463515.1 uncultured Desulfobacteraceae bacterium
GATAAACTTCGGCGCCTACCAGCCTATCCAGGGTGGCCGAAGTCATCACAGGGGTAACATGAGCGTGGCCCTGGATCCGGACAGCAGCTTCCTGAACACGTGAATACCATGTTTTCAGTGATTCCATAGCTAAACCCGATATCTGCCTAAAAATTCCATATTGAGATCAAAACCTATACCGGGAGCAGTGGGAACATCCACAAACCCGTCCGAGGCCAGAACCAGAGAAGGTTGAAAAATTTCGGCTCGCAGAGGGTCTACCTCGACGGGATAGTACTCCAGCAGCTCTCCGTTTTCCACCCCGGCCACCAGCGCAAGCTGCAACTCCTGGCAGCCGTGCGGCGCAATGGTAACGCCCCGGTCAAGGGCCGCACGGGAAACATCGCAGGCCACATCGTATCCAGGGCAAATCGCTACATCCACATTAAGCACCGACGCTCCGTTGTAGTTCAGCAATGTTTCGAAATCCGAAAAAAGATAGAAGTTCTCGCCCGTGGCTATTTTCACCGGGCACTGGGATGCGATTTGTCGATATCCTTCAAAGTCGTATATGGGCAAAGGTTCTTCAAACCAGTACACATCATAGTCGGCCATCGCTGAGGCAAATTCGGCGGCAGTCTTCCGGTCGCACGCACAGTTGGCGTCTGTAAGCAGAAGCACATCCGGTCCAACAGCTTCTCGCACAGCCGCGATTCTTTCTATATCCCAGGAACCGCCTGCCGCCGGATCTCCGATCTTCATCTTGACCGCTGTTGCATGAAGTTCTTCTACATTGTAGAGCATTTCGTCCTTCAACCTGGAAATATCTTTGCCCTCGGCATAATACCCTCCTGCGATATAAGCGCGCACTCTATCCCTGGCACCCCCTAACATTTTGTGAAGTGGAAGGTCTGCGGCTTTTGCCTTGATATCCGCACATGCGGCCATGAGGGCAGCTAGCGCCTGAGTATGGAGACCGGCCGGCCCCAGGATCTTTATCTGGCGCTCCCACAGGTCTATCAAAAGCCTGCGTGTGTCGAGAGGATTTTTCCCGACCATCAACGCCCTGTAATAATCCACGAACCGGGGCATCAGACCGAAGGGCCTGGTAGAAGCGGTTCCTCCGTTCCATCCGCTTCCAATCAGCCCCTGGTCTGTATATACCGTTACCTTATGCAACCGCCCCTTGTCGTAGTAATGGCTGCCGTTCCAAATGGCCGGGCGATCCCACTCGAAAACCTCGCTTGTAACATGAGTAATTTTAATCTCCATTTTTTTCTCCTGTGCCCCTTGCAGGTATTGACAGCACCGTCGCAGGATGACCGGAAATCTCCAGAAAACGCCGGAAGTCTTCTCTGGGCACCACAAGGGTGGAAGTGTTTGTTAACGGATGACAAAGGATGGCATTCGACTCCCATATTTTTTTGTCGACCACCACATTGACCGCAGCATCGCTGTCGTTTACAACAGCAAGAACGGTGACAGATCCAGGGGTCACACCCAGGCGGTCCTTGAGTCTTTTTGCCGAGGCCATCCGGAGCCCTCCTACACCCAACATTTTACTTAGAGTCTTCAGATCCACCGAAGTATGGTACCCAACCATAACCAGGAAATGACTACGCCCCTTCTTGTCGGTAATAAAAAGATTTTTCACTTTCGTTCCCGGAAGTGCCGGCACAAGCCTCTCCGCCTCCTCGCAGGTAAAAACCGCAGGATGATCGCACTTTTGATAGTTTATGCCATTGCCGTCCAGATATTCAAAAATTTCCATGCCGAATCTCCGAATTTTTGTCACTTTACCATTTACAGAAGCGGTCTTCCAGCCTTTTAAGCCGGCGGCAAACAAGCCGAAAGGCATGGACTGAAAGTTCCGGGGCTCAGGAAGATCGCGGAGACATTATTTCCATTGTAGAGAGCGGTCAAATGCGCCTTCATGTTGCCCGTCACGCGGACAGCCGCCTTCTTCCTGGTTAATCGGTGCTTTTCCAAATCGTTTGACATTCGGCTCTCAACGGTGTTATGTGTCTTCCCGCCTCGGAAAATGGGTCTGCCGCTCTTCACGGCGCCCGGAAAGGGGGGCATATATGAAGAAAAAAATCTCGGCAAACGTGCGAAAAATAACCCCCAGCGTGATCCGGGAAATGTCTCTTCGCGCAGCCAGCTACAGGGAAGTCATTTCCCTGGGTATCGGGGAACCGGACTTTCACACCCCAGTACCGATCTGCCGGGCAGCTCTGGAAGACGCAGAGTCAGGAGCCACTCATTACACACCCACCAGGGGAGACGGTGAGCTTGTCGAGGCCCTCCAACACTATCTGATTAAAGACAGGGGAATCGAGCTGGATCAATCATCCCTCATCGTGACCCATGGGGGCATGGGAGGTTTGACGGCAGGTCTTCGTGCTCTTATGGATCCCGGAGATGAGGCCATTGTCCCGGAACCGTGTTTTCCCTCCTACACCGCCCAAATCGGGCTGCTGAACGGGGTCAGCGTTTCTGTGCCCACGGACTTCGACGACGGCTTCGTGGTGAGGCCTGACCGCATAGCATCGGCTGTGACCCCCAAAAGCAAGATTTTGCTGATAAATTCCCCCAACAACCCCACCGGCGCCGTAATGCCGAAGGAGGTTCTGGACGAACTCGCACAGATCGCCGTGGAAAACGACCTTATCGTCATATCTGACGAAGTTTACGATCACCTGGTCTACGGGTGCAGAC
>CAYXDR010000137.1:2707-7923 GCA_964463515.1 uncultured Desulfobacteraceae bacterium
TCGGCCGGGGATGCCGGAACGGACACTGGTTGTAAACTCCTTTTCAAAGACTTTCGCCATGACTGGGTGGCGAATCGGATTCAGCTTCGGACCAGCCTGGTTGATAGAAGAGATGTTGAAAGTCGCAATGTTCTTCACCAGCTGCCCGAACAGCGTCGGCCAGCGCGCGGCGCTGGCAGCCCTGAATGCAGACCGCGATGGGTTCGCCGCCATGGAAGACGCATTTGAAAGACGCTCCAGGCTTGCCTGGAAACGTTTGAGTTCCATGCCGGCAATACGCATTCATCCCGCATCAGGATCCTTTTATCTCTTTCCTTCCATCGCGGCTGTAACCGGGGACGATACATCCTTTGCCATAGACTTGCTCGAGGAGGAAAAGGTCGTAGTAATTCCCGGCAGTACCTTCGGACCTTCAGGTGCCGGGTGCATAAGAATTTCCTGCACGGTGGAAAGCGCCATCCTTTCAGAGGCTCTCGACAGAATCGAAAAATTCATCCAGCGTCGAAACCCGTGACAGGTTTTCATTTTTCTCGCTTTTCGGACCCGGCCTTTTCACGTATCTCGTAAATCGTGCCACCCACCCCGTCTTCAACTTCTTCTATATCCCAATATTTTTCCCTGACCGTTTCCATGGGCTCGATGATCCTGGCATATGCTTTCTGCATCCCGTGAAGACAGGAGGCTATCTCATCTGGGTCCAAGTGGGCGGAATGCAGCATATCCCTGAGCATCTCCATATTCATCGACAATGTCATCAAAGGGGTGTTTATCTTGTCGCTCAACCCCCCGCACATTTTTTTTACCGATTCTATCTTTTGCATTTCAAGAGTCTTCGTGACATTGTGAACGATTCCCTGGTAGGAAAAATTGCCGGTCTCGTCATCGACTTCGGCGACAGCATTGATAACGACATCTATGGTCTTCCCTGGGGGGATCCTCCATCTGGCGGTGTGCTGGGCACTGCTCCTCTCCTCGAGCTGCCTTACCAGAAGGTCGCGCTGGTCGGGCTCCACATAGTAGTCGAGAATGTTTTTTTCTCCCGGGTCGCCCTCGATTCCCAACAGCTGAACCCCGGCCGGGTTCAATTCAAGGAAACTGCCCTCGTGATCGACCCTGTATATCATATCCGTGCTGTTTGTTATAATACTTTCAAGCTTAGATCTTTGTTTTTCTAATTCAATTTCTCTCCTTTTTTGTTCTGTTATGTCAACTATAGTATGATCTATTCTTTGGGGAATTCCATGTCCTCTCTCTACGAAAAGCGTATTTCCTGTATCACGAACCCACTTCTGCTTTCCATCCCTGCTAATGATTATATATTCCAGGGATTCATTTTCATTAGTATCAGGAAAAGTTTTATAAAATTCTACAACTCTATCGATACAGCCCGGGTGAACAAAATCAAACAAGTGGGACTTTCCGCTCGTAACTTCCTTGACGGAACATCCCAGAAGCGCCTCCACGTACCGGTTCGCCAGTAGGATATCGCTGGAATCGTAAGGTGCAAAAGACATCACCACGCTTTCCGTGTCATCCATGAGGCTTCTCAGCCGCAGGTTCTCCCTTCGAAGGGCGCCGATGCGGTCCAAATCGTCTGTGACATCGGTCAGGCAACAACAAATTGCAGGCATATCGGCGTAAACGCCCTGGAGATCCAGAGGAAAAGCTTTCAAACGCACCGTCCTGTCTGCCGTAGACTGCTTTTTGACTCTAAAGGTGCCTTCCCCCGCCCCGGACGGTTCGATTGTCTTTAGATATCCTTCCACGGCGGGACGGTCCTTTTCGTTCATCAGATCAAGGAACAGATATCCAAGCAGCTCTCCCCGGTTCTTGCCTGTTATCCGGCAAAGGGCCGAATTGGCATATACTATCCTCGCACCGGAGACAACCGCCACCCCCTCATCGATCAGAGACAGGACGTTGCGGTAGGGAATGGGATTGCCGGTACTGCCTGGTTTATGCTGTCCCTTCATTGAAAAACCTATAAATGTTTTACAACAGGGCCACAGCCTCCACTTCCACCAGCGCCCCCTTCGGCAGGGCGCCTACCTGAACACAGGCCCTGGCAGGGGGCTCGGAGTCAAAAAACTCCGCGTACACAGTATTCACCGCGTTGAAGTCGTTGATATCCGCCAAGAACACTGTGGCTTTCACCACCTTTTCCATCGACGAACCCGCAGCTTCCAACACCGCCCGAAGATTTTCCAGGCACTTCCTGGCCTGAATTTCTACACCGCCTTCAGCAAGCAGCCCTGTTTCGGGTACAAGGCCGATCTGGCCGGAAACAAACACCAGGGAATCGGTTTTAACCGCCTGTGAATAAGGCCCTACAGCAGCAGGTGCATCAGAGGTCTGAACGATCTTCTTTGCCATGAAAAAAGCTCCTTTAAAGTTGATATTACTCCAAAACAACATGGGTGGAACCTGTATTATAGCTTTTCAGAAAAATAATTTCCCATTTGGTCGCGAGAGAATGGTTGCAGTTATTTGATTTCCCATCCGAATTTGCTTTTTTCAAATTCGAAATCCGAAATCCGCAATCTGAAATACTATAGTTTCCATCCGGTATTTCCGCATGAGCACATATTAACTTTTCACAGATAGAAAACGCAAGGTTTCTGGCCATTCCTTTCCATATTGCCTACGGAGGACCAGGTGCTGGATCAGGCATTAAACAGGGGAGGGAAAAACCATAAAAAAAGTACTGCCTTTGCCCGGAGAACTCACCACATCGATGCGCCCACGGTGCGCCTGAACTATGTGCTTGACTATCGCAAGGCCGAGTCCGGTGCCGCCTTGTGCCCTGCTGCGGGCCTTGTCGACCCGGTAAAAACGCTCGAAAATGCGCGGAAGATGCTCTCTGCGGATTCCGCACCCACGGTCCTCCACGGAAACTGAGACCGAATCCTCAGCAGCAGTAGCCCGAATTTGTACGGGGCTTCCCTCGCCGCTGTATTTTATCGCATTGTCCACGAGGTTGACCAACGCCTGTTCCATCAGAAACGGGTCCATGGATATACTCAAATTCTCAGGGCAGAAAATCTCCAATGAGATATTCTTTTCCGCAGCCGCGGCAGCGCACATTTGGACCGCCGTTTCAATCACTCCACGAAGAGGTTTAGGGCTTAATTCAATATTCGCGTTACCGCCGTTTTGTTCTATCTTAGCCAGGACCATCAAATCATCGATCAGAACATCAAGCCGGTTCACATGCCTTTCTATGATACCCAAAAAACGGGCGGCCTCATTTTTGTCCTCGATGCCGCCATCCACCAGTGTTTCCACGAAACCCTTTATGGCCGTGACAGGAGTCTTCAACTCGTGGGATACGTTCGCCACGAAATCCCGCCGGACGCGTTCGAGCTTCCGTAGATCGGAAACATCCTTCAACACCAGCAGAGCTCCGATCCTTACCCCGGCAGAGTCCAACAATTCCGTGCCGTAGGCCTCCACAACCAGCCCCTCGCTCATCCGTACTTCACCCGTGGATTTACCTTCTCCATTCAGGACCTCCTCTATGTGTTCATAGACGGCCGTGTTTCGGGTAACTTCCTGGATGCTTCTCCCTGTTGCGTCCGATCCCCGCCGGTCAAGCATCCCGGCGGCAGCTTGATTTAAAAGGATCACCCGCTCTTCCGTGTCAACGGCGATAACTCCTTCAGCCATAGTGGAGAGAATGGCGTCGGTGCGATTACGCTGCCCTGTTATGGTGTCGATTCTCTTGCGGAGTTCAACTGCCATTTTTTTCATCGAATCGGCAACATCCTGAATCTCAGCGCAGCCCTCAGTGGAAAAACCCGCCTGGAAATCACCTCCAGAGAGCTTTTCCGCGTATTTCCTTATGTGTTCAAGAGGGCGGGTGATCCAACTCGAAGTTACAAGGCCGACGAATCCTGCAGCCACAGCGAAAAACAGCCCGGCAAAGGCTATCCTCCTCTGAACATTTGCGACGGCCCGGTCAACTCCGTCCACCGGGATCGCGGTGCGCACAACAGCCGCAGTAGGCCCATTTACTGCAATTGGGACCCCCACCCCCACATACATCAAGTCCTTATCAAGCGTCCTGCTGTACCTCATAGACCTGCCTAAGCCATCGGTGAGAGCGGCCCGAAATTCCGGCCTGTCTGCATGGTTTTCCATTCGCCGCGGATCTTCGTTCGTATCCCCGACCACCCTGCCTGAGGCGAGCACAACCGTGATCCGAGTAGCTGCGCCTGCACCTATGCTCGAACACAACCTCTGAACACCTTTTTCATCCAGAGGATCCAGCAAAGGCTTCACCTGGGGGGATATAAGCCTGGCGCGCTCCTGCAGATCCACCGATATGCGTTCCAGGAAAAACTCCTTCAGACTCCGGGATGCATACCAAGTGGCACCTGCAACAGCAATCAACACCAACAGGAGATAAGAAGGGTACAACTGCCAAAGCAGCCTTCTGCGAGGCGCCATCTCTACTCCTTGAAACGGTATCCGACCCCGCGGACGGTTTCTATGTATTTGCCGGCTTTGCCGAGCTTCCTGCGCAAGCCGACCACTTGCACATCCACCGAGCGGTCGGTTACAAAGTAGTCCGAGCCCTTGACCGAATCCACGATTTGGGAACGGGTGAAAACCCATCCTGGTCTCCGCGCCAAGCAGTAAAGGATCCCGAACTCGGTAAGGGTCAGATTGATTAAGGACCCGCCCGCACGAACTTCGTGGCGGCCGGGATGGATCAACAGGTCATGCAGCCGGATTTCCCCCGAATCCTCGTCCTCCGGGACACCTCTTCTCCTCAGCACCGCTCTGACCCTGGCTGTCAACACGCGTGGGCTGAACGGCTTAGTGACATAATCATCGGCTCCCATTTCGAGGCCGGTAACAATGTCTGCCTCCTCACCCTTGGCGGTAAGCATGACTATGGGGATAGACCTGGTGCTTGGATCTTTCTTCAGCAAGCGCGTCACATCGAGCCCGTTCATCCCCGGCAGCATTAAATCCAGCACAAGAATGTCCGGAAGCACCTCTCTTGCAATCGCAAGCGCCTTTTCACCGCTGGCAGCGCAGTGAACACTGTATCCTTCCCGGCTAAATGAATAGCGGAGAAGTTCGAGAATGTCTTCTTCATCGTCCACTACAAGAACGGTTTCATTCGCCATGTTCATCCTCGGGAATATTAAATTTGATGGCCTCGTAAAAAGTACCATCCCGGCTTATCGGCGTCGGGGTCGGAATCG
>CAYXDR010000138.1:0-7841 GCA_964463515.1 uncultured Desulfobacteraceae bacterium
ACGCTGACCCGGGAACAGGCAATGGCCGAAGCCGAAAGGTGCTATTCGTGCGGTACACCTTTCGGCATGTACCGGAACTGTTGGTTTTGCCTCCCCTGCGAGGTGTCCTGTCCCGAGGAGGCCCTGTGGGTGGAGGTGCCGTATTTGCTCCGCTGATGTGTTTCGGCGGCAGGCCATGGCTGTAAAGCCGGGGCTGTGGTGTAAACCTGTATGATCGGAGGAGAAGCCATGAAAAAGATTCTAACAATCCTGACGGTCCTGGCGGTTGTTGCTGGTGTGTGTTTCCCTGCCGCGGCCGCCGATGACTACCCTAGAAAACCCATTACGGTTATCGTTCCGTGGGGTCCGGGCGGCATGTCTGATGTCACGGGAAGGATGCTCTTCGAGCGGATGAAGGACATTCTCGGACAGCCGCTTGTGGTGGTGAACAAGGGAGGTGCCGGGGGCATCTTAGGCATCAAGTCTCTACTCAGCGCCAAACCGGACGGCTACACCCTGGGGTCCGGCTGTATTCCGCTGGGATTGACAGCACCCTTTTTTTTGGATGCCGAGCTCTTCGACCTGGATAAATTAAGCTATATCGGAAGTTACACTCCGCAGGAGAGAGTCCTTTTTGCAACCCCCGACATGCCTTTCGACGATTTCGAGGGATTTATCGCCTATGCGAAGGAAAATCCCGGCAAACTTTCGGTCGGATCAGGCGGGGCGCAATGGGCACTGGAAGTGATAAAATCAGTTGCCAAAAAAGAAGGGCTGCAGCTTAAATACGTGTTGTTCAAGGGAGGCGGAGACAGCTCTGCCGCGGTGCTCGGGGGGCATGTGGATCTTTGCGAGACAGGCACCGGCACCCCTGCATACCAGGCGGCAAGGGAAGGTAAACTCAAACTGATATTGAATCTGGGTTCGGACAAGGTTCCTTATTTCCCCGACGTGAAAAACGTGATCGATCTGGGCTATGAGTATTCCACTATGCTGGACTATGGAATGATTGCCCCCGGGGGTCTTCCGGAAGAGATTCGTTCAAAGCTGGAAAACGCGATGAAAAAGGCGATGGAAGATAAAACCATGGTGGAAAACATGACCAAAATGGGTTTTCTGCCCCGGTTCCTGACAGGAAAGCAGTTTGAAGGCATCTGCCGTAAAGCTGTCAAGGCGGTCCCGGAATTGGCGGAATATGTCAAGGATGTAAAATAACCATTGCAGCCCGGCGCTTCTTTCCGGGGCCGCCGGGCTGTAACACCTGAGCGAAGTCCTGGAGGCTTCCGTGAAAAGAATAATCGACAGTGATGTGAAACTGGGCGCGGTTTTGCTTTTATTCTGCATTGTGCTGTGGCTGGTTTTGATCCCGGCACAGATCAGGGGAGATGAGCAGAAACTCTATCCCCGCTTCACGACTTTTTTCATAGCCATCCCCAGCCTGGTCCTCTTGTTTAGAGGAATCCGGAAAGGCGTGTTTTCCACCGAAGGGAAACCTTTTCTGGCTTTGGTTCATGAATCGCGTTACTGCCTGGGTGCCGTCGGCCTGATGGTGTTATATGCAGTGGCTATCAGTTATCTGGGCTATTACTCGTCCAGCTTTCTGGGTGTGGCGGTTTTTATGATGTATCTGGGAGAGAGAAGGCCTTTTCCGTTGCTGTTGACACCGTTGGCGTATCTGCTGGTTGTGAACATCGTAATTGAAAGGATCCTTAACTACCCTCTACCCGAGGGATTTTTGTTCTGATGCGGTTTTTGTAAACTTCAACATGCGAAAGGCGGAAAGCGGTGTGGGATTTGATATTCAGCGGTTTGTCGATGGTGTTTCTTCCGGAGAACCTTTTCTGGGCGGCCGTCGGAGTCGCCTTCGGAATGGTGATGGGTGCCATTCCTGGCTTGACCGATACGATGGCAATCGTCCTGCTGATGCCTTTCACCTTCTACCTGGAACCGGTCGCAGGCATCGCCATGCTGATGGGATTGTGCAAGGGCGGTAATTTCGGGGGCTCCATCCCGGCCATCCTGTTCAACATCCCCGGCACTCCCCAGGCCATGGTTACCTGCCTTGACGGCTATCCCCTGACCAAACAGGGCAAAAGCGGCAAGGCCCTGAGGATGGCCTTGTTCTCCTCAACCATGGCCGATGCGACAAGCGACCTTATCCTGATTTTCCTGGCAGGCCCGGTGGCCATGATAGCCCTCAAGATCGGTCCTCCGGAATATACCTCGATCATCATTTTTTCACTGCTTGTTATCAGCACCGCTGCCACGGATAATCCATTGCGGGGAATGATCGCCACCGGGCTGGGACTTTTGTTGGGTTCGGTTGGAACGGACCCCGGCATGGGCACCACCCGGCTGATTTTCGGATGTATGGATCTTGCAGACGGTTTCAGCATCATGTCCCTGGTGATAGGGATGCTTGCCTTTTCCGAGGTGCTGCTTCAAATGGAAAAATCGGTGCTCTCCCGGCTGGCGGGAAATACCCGGAAGACTCTCGGAGAGGCTGAATTCAGCCGGGATCGTTCCAGCAAGGCGGACCACCGTGTGAGCTTCCAGGAATTCAAAACGGGGCTTCCTTCAATTGGAAGAGGTACTTTCATCGGTGCCTGCATCGGGATGATTCCTGGTATCGGCACGACCGTCGGCTCCTATCTGGCCTACATAGCATCCAAGCGTGCATCGAAGACCCCGGAGAAGTTCGGAAACGGGGCTCTCGAAGGGATAGCCGCGGCCGAGGCCGGGAACAACGCCGTAAACGGCCCGAATCTGGTGCCCCTGGTGACCCTGGGGATACCCGGCAACCTCGCTGCGGCCTTGATTCTCGGCGGTTTCATGATGAAGGGGCTTATCCCGGGGCCCATGTTCATGAAGACCAACGGGGAAATGCTCTATGCATTGTTCACCCTGCTGCTGCTCAGCAATGTCTTTGTTCTCCTTTTCGGTTTGTTTTTCATCCGCCATGTGCGGCACGTGACGAAGGTGGCCAAGCCGTATTTATTTTCCGGCATCGTGGTGTTCAGCGTCATAGGGGCATACACCTATGCGGCGAATGTTTTTGACATATTCGTAATGATCGGCTTCGGGCTTCTGGGCTATGTGCTCACCAAGTGCAGGATCAATCTTCCCACCGTGATCGTGGCCTATTTTCTGGGGCCCCTTCTTGAAACCAACCTGCGGCACGCCCTCTCGATATCCGGAGGTGACTGGACTGTGTTTGTCACCCGCCCGATATCAGTGGGTTTTTTGGTGTTCACGGTCATAGCGGTGTGGTTTCTTTTGAAGCATCGAAAGCCGCTGGCTTAGCCTTGTCCCCAGGTTGGGATCATCCCTGAGGAATCGAGTGGCAGCGCTTTTTTTACCGAAACCTTGGATTTTTATGCAGGAGTATGCAATGAATTCATCTGTTTTTGAAGTGGACAGGCTGGTGTCGGATTCGGTGTCCCGGTCGCCCGCCGACATTCCAGTAAAGGTAATTCATAAGGCCCGGGATTTGTTTGTGGATACCATCGGTTGTCTGTGGGCTGGAACGAGTGCCGAAGGTATCCCGGAAGTCAGGGAGACGATGCTGCTGTGGGGAGGAACTCCGCATGCCACGGTGCTGGGTTTCGGGGACAGAATCAGCGCTCCCAACGCTGCGCTTGTTCACGGCGCCATGATACACGCGAGGGATTTTGACGACACCCATGACACCGCGGTGAACCATGGCTGTGTCGTGGTGCTGCCTGCGCTGCTCGCCGTCGCTGAGACGCTGGGCAGGATTGATACCACCGGTTACATGCCGGTTTCGCGCCGGAAGGTTTCCGGAACCGAGTTCCTGGCGGCTCTGGCGGTGGGGCTAGAGGTGGCAAACCGGCTCGGCATGGCCTTTATCCCTTACCTTCATCCCGGATGGCTGCCGACTACACTCTGGGGCGCCTTTGGGGCCGCCGCCGGCTGCGGCAGGTTATTGGGGCTCGACCAGGCTGGGATGCTTAATGCTTTCGGGTTTGCCTACTCGCAGATTCATGCAAACAGGCAGGCCCTATCCGATGCGAGGCTCGCAAAGAGGATACAGGTGGGATTCAGTGGAAGCGCCGGCGTGCAGGCGGCTTTTTTCGCCGCAAGGGGGCTTACAGCCGCTCAGCATATAATAACGGGTGCTTTCGGTATCCCCCAGCTCTATACTTCAGGCCGGATGGACCCCGGTTACGTGGAAGCGGGGCTCGGGGCCTTCGATCAGACGCTCAGGATAAGCGTCAAGCCTTATCCCTGCTGTCGCTGCACCCACCCTGTCATAGATGCGGCCCTTGAAATCAAGAGCCGAAAGACTTTCGATCCATCCGAGATCGAGTCCGCAACAGTTTACCTGCCTCCTCAGTCCATGGCCCAGATCGGAACTCCTTTCGTCATCCGGGACAATCCCACTGTGGATGCCCAGTTCAGCGCGGCCTACACTGCGGCCCACACTTTTATTTCCGGTGCCCCCGGAATCGGTGATTTCGCAGCTGAACGGGTGCGGGAGAGAGCCGATGTGGCGGAGCTGGCTGCACGGATTTCGTCTGTGGAATTCGAGAAGGAGTCCTCGGCTGTCATCCCCGCCGAGCTTCATGTTACGCTCAAGGGAGGTGAAACGTTGTCCGCGAGGGTGGAGGCTGCCACCGGAAGTCCTGAACGACCACTGACCCCTGAACAGGAATCCTTGAAATTTTTTGATTGCCTGGATGCGGCCTCCGGAAGCTTCTCCACAAAGGAAAAAGACAGAAAGCTTGATTTATGCAGGAGCGTTTTACAAAGCGATGATATGGTGGATTTCGTCGATCAATTGCAGGAGGCCCGGTGATCCGGTTGCACGGCGGGTGAATTTGCTATAAAGTGCCTGCCTGGAGGATTTTTACCCATGACCGATATCAAGCCTGATTTGATCCTGACCAATGGAGTGATCCATACTCTCGATAGCTCAAAACCTGTTGCGGATGCCGTGGCCGCGGCCGGGGGAATGGTTAAGGCCGTAGGCAGCCATCGTGAAATTCTTGACACGGCCGGTAGCGGCACCGAAGTGGTCGACCTTGGAGGCCGGGCCGTTATCCCCGGCATGATGGATTGCCATTTCCACTTTTATGACTGGTCTATCGGGAGGCGGCAATTGGACCTGTCAGGGGTTCGGAGCTTTGAGGAGCTCAACGGGCTGGTTCGGCAGGAGGCTGAAAAAGAGTGCCCCGGCGCTTGGATAGTGGGTTTCGGTTGGAACGAATCCGACTGGCCTGTTCATCGCAAGCCGCTCAGAGACGATCTTGACGCCGCAGCGCCTTCCAACCCGGTGGCTCTGTGGCGTTGCGATCTTCACCTTGTGTCTGTGAATTCCCGGGCGCTCGATGCGGCGGGGATCGATGAATCCACGCCTGATCCTCCGGAGGGGGTGATCGAAAAAAATGCTTCGGGGCGGCCGACGGGCGTACTCAGGGAGCTTGCCGCCAATTTAGTAAAGACCGCTATCCCTGCACCGGAAGGAGAGAGCTTGAACCAAATCATGCGGGAGGGAATCGCCGAGCTCAATTCCCTGGGCCTGACCTCTCTTCATGATATGAGGCTTATGGGCGGGCTTGAAGGCGCATCCGCCCTCAGGGCTTGGCAGGTGTTGAGGGAGCGGGGGGAATTGAGCCTGAGATGCTGGGTCAGTATTGCCGGCGAGCACATCGAAGAAGCAGTAAAACTCGGATTAAGAACCGGCCTGGGGGATGACAGGCTCAGGATAGGGCCTCTCAAGTTTTTTGCCGACGGAGGGATGGGCGCCCGCACCGGATGGCTCATCGAGCCTTATCTGGACGCTGAATACGGCATGCCCCTGGCTCCCATGTCTCATTTACGCAATGCCTACCGAAAGGCCGAGCAGGCGGGCATGGCCGTTGTCGTGCATGCCATAGGAGACCGGGCGAACAGGGAATTGATTGACTTGCTGCAGGAACTCGATCAATGGCCCGAAAGGGGAGGCCCTTTCATCCCTCCCTCGATACCTCACCGCATCGAACACGCGCAGATGATCCGGCCGGAGGATGTTTCAAGACTCGCCGAACTGGGAATTCCGGTTTGCATGCAGCCGCACAACATGATTTTGGATATCAACATGATAGATGAATCGGTAGGGGACCGCGGACGGTTTACGTATCCATTCAAGGAAATGCTCGATGCCGGTGTGCTGGTGCTTTTCGGCTCCGATGCCCCGGTGTGCGACGCCAACCCGTTCGTCAATATCCATGCCGCCGTAACAAGGAGCAGGGCCAACGGCACGCCTGAGGGTGGATGGTACCCGGGCCAGTGCCTGACCGTCGAGGAGGCGCTGCGCTGCTACACGGTTTCTCCTGCGCGGTATTACCGGCGTGACAAGGTACTTGGGACGATAACCCCTGGTAAATTCGCGGACATGGCCGTTCTTGACCGGAATATTTTTACCGTCGATCCAATGGAAATCATTGAGACAAAAGTGGATATGACCGTATTCGACGGTAAAATCGTTTACAAGAGGGGACCTGTTTGAACTCTCTTGGTTAAGGCCTTTTGCTCCGCAGCCTGTCAACCTCCGTGCGTGGCCTCCACTGCCCTATCCTGTCCATGGGCCAGGTGAATCGTCTGAGTCGGGAATGCGAAAACAATGCCTTCTTCCTGAAATTTTTTAAACAATTTAAGATTGATCTCCTGTTGAACATCGGCGTAGGTATTGTAGTTCGGGGACAGAATATAATAAACAGTTTCGATTTCGAGGGCAAAATCCCCGTAACTGAGAAAATGACAACGATCGAACCGTGTAAGCTGGATGGATTCGATGATTTCTCTAATCATTCCGGGGATGCTCTTCAATTTTTCATAATCTGTGCTGTATTCGACACCTATTTTAAAAACAATGCGCCGTTCGAGCATTCGTTTATAGTTCCGGATTCGGCTGGAGAGTAAATCGGTATTTGAGAAAATCAGTTGCTCACCGCTCAGGCTCCGAAGCCTGGTCGTTTTAAGGCCGATGTGTTCGACAGATCCGGGAAAATCTCCCACGATAATGAATTCTCCTACTTTGAATGGCTTATCCAGCAATATCGAAAGAGACGCGAAAAGGTCGGCGAGGATGTTCTGGGAAGCCATGGCAATGGCGATACCTCCGACTCCCAGGCCTGCAACCAGTGTTGTGATGTTGAACCCAAGGTTATCCAGGACAAGCAGGACAATGAATGCCCAGACGACAACCCGTGCAAGCAAAGTGGTAAGTGCAATGCCGGATGGAGTTTCTTCTGGATCGGCTTTGCTGATTACATATTCAGAGACGAGCTTTGTGACCAGAAAAGAAGCCCATACGCCTGCCTGCATGCCGGCGGCAATAACCGCAGCGTAACGCAAAAACATCTCCGGCGCAGCCGGGAGGGAAATAATCCTGCTGCCGAGGTATAGAGATAAAACGAAAAGAACGAAACTTTTCGTACTGCGAAACATCTCCGCAAGAATCCTGCCGATGTCACCCGGCAGTTTTTCCTGAAGAGAGGTGAACGTACGGGCCAGTGACTTTACTGCGATATTTAAAATGATCGTGCCAAAAATGGCTATGAATAGAGCGATTAACCACTTATCGAGTGAATTACCCAGTATGTTGTGTCCTAGCAGGTCCATCGGCACCTCCCTTCAAATTCGTGGGACTGCGTGCAGGGTGCAGTCCCTGTTTTAACGGTTCCGGCGGGGGCGGGGGCTTCGTTGCGGGACCTTCATATTTTTGAGTTCTCCCCCATGAATCTCCCTCAGCAACCCTCCCTCTCCCGCCTCTAGGCGACTGCCGTACACAGATCGGCGCCGGGTGGTACTACAAAATCGTTGTCAGTGAGGCGGAGCCGAACGGTTGTCGTTGTCGT
>CAYXDR010000139.1:0-7805 GCA_964463515.1 uncultured Desulfobacteraceae bacterium
CGATTCCGACCCCGACGCCGATAAGCCGGGATGGTACTTTTTACGAGGCCATCAAGGTTGAATATCCGAGATCCGGTCGGCTTTCAGGATGGACTGGAGATATCTCTCTCCTATTTTTGTGGGATCGACGCCTATTTTTACGCATTCTTTTTCCATCGCCTGCCAGTCCGCAGATCGGTGGAACTCAGCGATTTTAAGATAGACTGCAAGAGGTCCGGTCCTGTTTATCAGTGCATTTTTCATGTCTCTACCGAGGGGCAGCCGTGTCATTATTTGCTCCATCGGTTGGTCCAGGATTGCATCTATCAAGGAAAAAAGGCCCAGTGTAAAAAGGTCCGAAGCATCCTGAAGGCCAACTTCCTTTGCCAGCAATTCGCAAAAAACCGCTCTTACAAATGATTCTCTAACGAGCTCCTGTGGCTTGTCGTCGGCCAGGCCCGCCAGGGCCACCAAGGAAGTGAAACGGCGGATTTCTTGTTCTCCCATCAGTACGATGGCATGCCTCACCGACGATATCTGGCTGAGCCTTTTGAAAAAGGCGGAGTTCACGTACCGCATGAGTTTATAGGATATTGAAATATCCCGTTCTATCAGCTTTTCGATCTTTGAAAAGCTGAAATTGTCGCTGTTTACTTCGGCGATGATCTGCATTAAAGATAATTTTGAGGGTGGAAGTGTCCTGCTTTTGAGGGTATTGGGTTTGCTGAAGAAAAACCCCTGAAAGTAATCGAATCCCATCTCAATAGCCGCATTGAATTCTTCATGTGTTTCGACTTTTTCAGCTAACAGCTTTAATCCTCTTCCTGACACCTTAGTCACGTCGGCCGTCAACTTATCAACCGAAGAGAGGCGGAAATCGAATTTTATCATATGGGCAGCCGCGATCAACGGTTCGAGTTCTTCACGGTAAAGAAAGTCGTCGAGGGCGATCTGATAGCCTTTGGCGGCAAGGTCTATGCAGGCGGCTATCACCTGGTCGGTGGGGGAGACATCTTCCAAAATTTCCACTGTTAAAATGGTTTTGGGGAAAAGTGCCGGCATACCGGAAATCAGTAACTCTTCAGTAAAATTGATGAAGGCTTTTTTGCCTGCGGTGACTTCTTCTATCCCGATATCCAGGAAAGCATCAGTGAGAACCCTGCATGTGGCTGCATTACCGGAGATTTCCGGGAAACAACCTAAAATACCGTCCCTGAACAAGAGTTCATAGCCGTAAACCTTTTCATTTTTTTTGAAAATGGGTTGTCTGGCGAGATATGCGTCCATTTTGTTTCCCGGCTATAGTTGAAAAGTGAAAATTATAAATATCAAATTATTTCCCAGCTGACAATAGGTAGAAGAATCCTGAATCCATCATCCCGTTTTAACCTTGCCAGGCGCGGTGCCGGAGCGACGGGGAATTATTCCGAAGCTGTTCAAAACTTGTTTTATGCTGTATCGTAGCCAGGATGCTGATCATTCTAAGTGCCTGTCATGATGGAGGTTGGGTTGGAACACGCAGGAGTACAGCCGGGGCCACCGCCGGGCTTGTTGGAAGCCTTGAGCAGGTTCACCGCCGCTCAAGGTTTCGGTAAAGATATCCCTGATCTGATTTGTCTTAAGGGGGATGGCTCGTCTCGAAGATTTTTCAGGATGAAGTACGGTTCTTCTTCGGGTTCTTTCGTTGTTATGTGGAACCCACCGGTTATGCGAGGGCAGTTCCTGGAGAACCTGGCCTTTGATCGAATAGGTAGACACCTGAGCAGCAAGGCGGTGCCTGTGCCGGAAATCTATTATGCGGACCATGGAAGTGGATGTTTCGTTCTTGAAGATCTGGGAGATACCAGTCTTCAGGCGTATGTCGCCATCCGCGATGATTCCGCCGCAGTATATGAAAAAGTCCTGCGGGTGCTCCTTGATCTGCAGCACAACGGGTCTGAAGGTTTCGACCCGGGCTGGTGCTGTCAAACTCGCCGTTACGATCATACCGTGATGATGCTTCTGGAGGGATGTTATTTCAAGGAGGCGTTTTTGCGGCGCTATGTGGGGATGACCGGGACTCTAGGCGGGTTGGAACGTTGTTTTTTCCACTGTGCGGAGATGGTAAATCGCCACAGGTGTTTTTTGCTTCTTCACAGGGATTTTCAATCCAGAAATGTAATGATGTCAGAAGGTCGAGTCAGGATAATCGACTGGCAGGGAGCGAGGATCGGGCCTTCGGGTTACGATCCGGCATCGCTCGCAGTCGATCCATATGTTAATTTGGATGACGGGCTGAGGAGTTTTTTGATCCAAACCTACCTGGCGATGCTCCGTGACAGGCTTCCTTCCGAGGCGGAAAATTTCAGGGCGACCTACCCATATCTCGCTGTCCAGAGAAACATGCAGATACTTGGGGCTTTCGCCCACTTGAGCCTCACCGAAGGCAAGAGACAATTCGAGGCCTTCATACCTACGGCGCTCCGGAGGTTGAAGGACCAACTCGAAGAAACGGCTGACAGGGCGCTTTCGCCTCTAAAAGAAATAGTCCGGGAAGTAGAATCCCGCTTGCAATGAGGCGTAACAGGGAAATTGTGCTTTTTGCCGAACTGTCGATGAGTAAAAACGGAATTGACACCGGGCTTTCGGCCGGTCAATAATAATGGGGTCGTAAAAAGTCCCCTGCCCGTCAATGTTTAATCAACAGGGCACCCTGCAATAATCCTGTTCAGCAGGCGGGCTGCGCGGACATGGAGGTTTGAAATGGAAAATTGTGTTTTCTGTAAAATAGTGAAAGGGGAGATTCCGTGTTTCAAGATATTTGAAGACGAGCGAGTGCTTGCCTTCGCGGACATCAACCCCATTTCCAGGGGGCACTGTCTTGTCATTCCCAAAATCCACGCCGAGAACCTGCTGGTAATTCCGGAAGAGGACCTGTTCGCGGTTCACCGGGCGGCAAAGGATATTTCTTCGGCACTCAAAAATGCGCTTGGGGCCGCCGGCATAGCCTGCGTTCAGCTTAACGGCAGGGCCGTGAACCAGGTGGTGATGCACTACCACCTGCACCTGATTCCGAGAGGTGAAGGAGCTCCTCCGCTGCCTGTGTGCGAATGGGAGCCTGTTGAAGGCGATATGAACGAAATCAAGAAAACCGCGGAACAGATAGCATCCCGGCTCAGGCCGCGATGAGGAGGGAAGTACGGCGGCTGATGGGCAGGCTATTCATCCAACAGTTCCACGTTCCAGTAGAGGTAGTCTCTCCAGGAACTGGGCATTTCCCTCAGCCCGACTGTTATTCTCAGAAACGGCAGCCACGCGGGGCGTGTCGGTTCACGGATCAATTTCATCCTGGCTTCTGAGGGGGTCCGGCCGCCCTTGGCGCTGTTACACCGGACGCAGCAGGTTACTATGTTGGACCACACGGTCCTTCCGCCGCGGGATTTGGGTATGACATGATCGTAGGTCAGTTCTTCGGGGGGGAATTTCCGGCCGCAGTACTGGCAAATGTGTTTATCTCTGATGTAAATGTTCTGGCGGGAGAACCTCACCGGCACCTTGGGCCGCTTGACAAGCCTCAAAAGCCTGACCACGGCGGGCAGTTTGATTGAAAAACTCACGGAATGAATTTCTTTGGAATACTCCTCCAGCACTTCTACCTTGCCCATTACAAGCAAGGTGACGGCGCGTTTCCAGTCGATTACCTTGAGGGGCTCGTAGGTGACATTGAGCAGAAGGACGTTTTCCATCGCTGTTCCTCCGCCCGCCGTGAAGTGCCCGAGCAGCGGACATGCAGATGCATGACTTCCAGCGGCCGCTGTGTGCAGTGCTCCAGGAACGGAGTCCTAAAAAAAGAGAGACAATAAAGTCAATCAGCCGTCAAGGTACCCGGGGGCACCAGCTCAGAATCCGGCCCATTGATGTATTGTCCGACGCAGGGTGCCATAACCGGGAACCGGTCGAAAATTACCTCAACGGCGTGAAAAATACAATCAGAAAATGCGTGACGGGCTTCTCTTTTATTGATGATAGGTAAAATATACTGGAAAAGGGTGAAAAAGGAGCTGAAACTATGGCACATACAGCGCTGGGTATCTATGGAAGCCCCAGGAACGGGGGAAACACAGACACGCTTCTGGACAGGACGCTTGAAGGTGCACGCGCGGCCGGGGCCGCGGTTCACACCGTTTACGCTCGAGATCTTGTCATGTCCGGCTGCAGGGAATGCGGCGGGTGTGACAGGACGGGTGAATGTATCGTTCATGACGACATGCAGAACGTTTATCCTCTGCTGGAACAGGCAGACAGGATATATCTAGCTTCCCCGATTTTTTTCTATGGAATCGCGGCCCAGGCAAAGGCTTTGGTGGACAGGGCCCAGGCCATGTGGTCCAAAAGGATGTTGACGAAGTCAGCAGAGGCCAGGAAGACTTTCGACAGTGGAAAAGGTTACCTCATAGCGGCGGGAGCCACAAAAGGCCAAAAACTTTTTCTGGGAGTTGAACTGACTGCCAAATATTTCTATGATGCCCTGGATATGACCTATGAGGGCGGGCTGCTTTTTCGGGGGCTCGAAAAGCGCACGGATGCCGAAAGACAGCCCGGATTGATGGAAGAGGCATACCGCCTGGGATTTGAGTCAGTCTCTGGTTGAACCACTCGGTTCCCGTTCGGAAATGCAGGATCGGCACTGCTGTTCAGCCCGTGGAGGAAGCTTCGTGTTATTCAGTCGCCGGGGTTATCCGGAAGCCGCCTCGGCGGTTTCAGTAATCCAGGCCAGGAAGCCGCTGCTGCGGCCAGGCTCATGATGCCGAGAAAGATAAGAGGCAGTGTGAATGAGCCGAATTTCATCACGAGCAGTCCGCTCAACCAACCGGAGATTAACCCGGCAAAAGCCTTTGCGGTATAGGTAATCCCGTAATTCGTCGTGGAGTATACCGCACCGTAATAATCTCCGATTGTTGCCGGGTAGAGGACAAGGGGGGCGCCTGCAAGCAGCGCGGCTACGAATACGACAGAGACGAAAAGTGCAGGGATTTCCGCAAACAGCACGAAACAGAAAATGGAAAGGCCGAGAAGGCTGTAAAAGATCACCATGGTTTTTTCACGTCCTATTTTGTCGGAAATTGCTCCTGCAAGGATTCTGCTCAAGCCGTTACCCAGCGGAAACAATATCAACAGAGCATTGAAATGGCTTCTGGGGAGGCTGAATTCTTCTGCAACCATTTTCATTTGTGCCCCGAAGATAAGCACGATGGAAATGGTGAATATGAAGCAGAAGTAGATCTGGTACCATTGCCTTGTTTTAAGCATTTCCACAGGGCGATAATTTCCGGCGGACGGAATTCTGCTCCCCTGAGAATCCGGTTTTGTCCCTGCAGGTGCTTCCGGATATTTGAAAAGTAAGGAGAGTGGGGTCAAGATACAAAGCATCAAGGCACCGAGGTAGATGAAGGTGTTTTGAAGGCCTCTGGCTTCGATGACATGCTGAATGAATATATTGAAAACCGCCGTCCCCGAGCCGAATCCGAAAACGACCAGCCCGGTGGCGAACCCCCTGCGGTCCGGAAACCATTTCACCGCCGAGGCCGTGGAAATTCCGTAAAGAATTCCTACCCCAAGCCCGCCCAATCCGTAATAAAGGCACATCAGGGCCGGATTGCCGGCAGTGGATGAAAGTATTAGTCCGACTCCCGCCAGAACCGAAGCTGTCAGAGCGACTTTTCTCGGACCGTATGAATCTGCAATAAAGCCGGAAAAAGGCTGGATGAAGGTTGCAGTGTAGGTGAACACCGTAAAAACCAGTCCGACAGACGAAAGAGACCAGCCGAGTTGATCCTGTAACGGGTAGGCAAACAGGAACCATGAGTACTGGTAAATGCTGATAAGCATCATCACTGCCACCGCAGCAGGAAGAAGCCCCCAGCGATAGCCGGAAGATGTTGAATTTTTTTGTTTTTCCATGCCCGTCTTTCTGAGCAAAGCCTCCATCGCAGGGGGCTGCCGGCTTTTTTTCCGCCCGGCTGACAGCTAACCGCGGCGCTTGGTCCCGATGATGGGGGTGCTGAGGACAAGTGCAGAAAGATCGTTACCCCTGGAAATATCCAGTTTTACAGCCTCTCGGTCTATTTCGAAATACCTTGAAATGACTTCGACGATATCATGCTGAAGGTTTGAAAGAGTATCGTCTGTCACCTCGAGTTGATCATATACCAGCGCAAACTTGAGGCGTTTTTTCGCGGCTTCTTTACTCCCGCTTTTCCCTGTCAGCCTTCGCAAAAGATTATTGAACATTTCCAGCCCCCTATTTCCCCAGGCCGAGCCTGGCGCCGAGCCTTTTCCAGAGTGTGGTGCGCGCCCCCGGCACTTCCAGCGGGAGGTCGGGCTGGCTGTCGAGGCGTAGGGCCACGCGTCTGAAAGCTTCTCCAGCATTGGAATCCTTTCGTGACACCAGGGAAACTCCAGTGTTGGTGGAAATCACCACATTGTCATCCAGCGGAATCAGGCCGATGAGTTTGATCGAAAGGACATCGATGATGTCTTCGTGGCTCAACATGTCTCCGCGGGCTACCATTTCAGGAACGATCCTGTTTATAAGCAGCAGCGGCGGAATCTCTTTTGCATAAAGAAGTCCGATAACCCTGTCGGCGTCTCTTATGGAAGAGACATCCGGCGTACACACCACGATAGCTTCCTGGGCGGCGGCCACGGCGTTTTCGAAGCCCTGCTCGATGCCGGCAGGGCAGTCCATCAGGATGAAATCAAACTCCTTGCGTAGATGGCGGCACATTTCCTCGACGCCTGCAGGAGATATGGAGTCCTTGTTGTCGCTTTGAGATGCGGGCATGAGGAACAGATTCTCTATGCGCCGATCTTTTACCAGTGCCTGCTGGGGTTTGCATCTACCTTTAACGGCATCGACAACGTTGAAAACGATGCGGTTTTCCAGGCCCATGACAACGTCAAGATTCCTGAGACCTATGTCCATGTCCACAACCGCGACTTTTTTGCCTTCCATGGCCAAGGCGGCGCCGATATTGGCTGCGGCCGTGGTTTTTCCGACACCACCTTTGCCGGAGGTGATCACCAGGACTTTTCCAAGCATTCTGAACCTCGTGATGTAAAAAGCGAAATTAACGCCTGCACTCAAGATGTTACGGGTACGGTGCAGATCCTATGCATGTCGATTGCGTGTTCAGCGTACTTCCGGCCATGGCAGTTTTCCGAACGGGGCGGCTTTGAGATAGTCCTCTATTACGATAACGTTGCCATCGACCCTTGCAAATTCAACAACCCCACCTGTGCGGGCCGGACCGCCAACTGCCACCACTTGCCCGATCTGGAGCTTGGTGGGGCGGAAATCCACCGCAGAAACGATTGCATCTGTATTGTCCGGCTGTCCGGCGGCAGCAGTGCCGCAGAGGCTCCCCATGACTATTATATCTCCGCCTGCGGTTACGGATGCACCAGGGTTGACGTCGCCGAGCAGCAGCAGGTGGCGCCTTGCTTCCACCTTCTGGCCCGAGCGGACTCTGCCTGCCAGTACAAGGGCATCGCTGCGGCGATGGCGCCAGGAACGCAGCATGTCGTGCCGGCGGTCGCCTCCCGGCTTCTCTGTCTCCTGTTCGTAGGAAGCCCGCAGGGACTTGAATGGAAAATGCGCGAGCATAAAAGGCCCCAGTTCACCTATCAGCCTGGAGGATTCTTCTCGGCAGCCGGCATCGAGCACCACATCCGCTCCCGCCGCAAAAGCACCACCGGAAGTGAAAATTTTTTTTAGTTCAGCTTTAAGCTGGTCGTCGGGCACGGTTGGATCCAACTGCATCCAAAGGTTTTGCCCTACGCCCTTT
>CAYXDR010000140.1:0-7787 GCA_964463515.1 uncultured Desulfobacteraceae bacterium
ATAGCGACCCCGACCCCGAAGGACATCGTTATTTTGACTTTTTACGAGGCCATCAGGTATGGCGTTGGAGCATATAAAAAACTTGGTGTTAGTTTCGCCCAGGCTGGCCATCGCGGGACAGCCATCCGAAACGCAACTGCGGGAGGTGGCGGAGGCTGGATTCGAGGTCGTTATTAATCTTGGCCTTTCTGATCCTTCATATTGCCTGCCGGATGAGGCCGGCCTGCTGCAGTCCTTGGGGCTTGGGTATCGCCATATTCCTGTCGATTTTCAAGCCCCCCAACTAAAGGATCTGGAGAGCTTTTTCTCCGTTATGGACGCCATTCAGGCCAAAAAGGTTTTCATTCACTGCGCGGCAAACAAGCGTGTTTCCTGTTTCGTGGCATTATATGGGCAGGCCAGGTTTGGCTGGTCGCATGAGAAAGCCAATTCGTTAATCAGTCGCATTTGGCAGCCAGACAGAGCCTGGGCTGCATTTATCTCGTTTGTTCGTCAACAGCTGGAGAAGAACAGGCTGCCTCCACCGGCCGGTACCGCTGGTACATGGCGTGCGCACCGGTAAATTCTTACTTGCTTGATCTGAAGTTTTGCTACTCAGAATAGTTAATAGGTCGATAATTCATTGAAAATTTGAAATAGCCGTTAACCGTTAGCTGTTAGCCGGGCGGAAAAAAGGAACTAATTTAAAGACGGTCGATATTGACCCCGAAGGACATCGTTATTTTGACTTTTTACGGATTCATCAATCATTGGAGGAGGGAAATATGAATGTTTTCAAGTCTGGTGATCTCAAAGATTCCTTGGATGAAAATGAAATTGTTACGGCGGAAGACTTGCAAGTTTGTCTGAAGTGGCCGTCTAAAACCATCGAGACTGCCTGCGGGCCGGTGGAATATGCGGCGAGGGGGGAAGGCCCCGCGGTCTTGTGCTGCCATGGCGGCCCTGGAGGCTATGACCAGGCGCTTATTGTCGGTGAGCTGTTCCGCAAAAACGGTTACAAGGTCCTGGCACCGTCGCGTCCAGGGTATCTCGGTACACCTTTGAGGTTTGGAAAGACGGCGGAAGAGCAGGGGGATTTCATGGCCGCTTTTCTCGATGCCCTGAATGTTTCCGAAGCCGTGGTGGTGTCTGTGTCCGGAGGCGGGCCTGCCGGCTACCAGATTGCACAGCGCCACCCGGAAAAGGTGAAGGCATTGGTGGTTATCGATGGAATCAGCATGAATTACACTAAAGGCGATGACATCAACAAGGTGGAAGAGTGGATGTATCTCACTAGGACCGGGCAGTGGTTGGTCGGCTTTTTTTTCAAACATTTCCCTGCAGCTGCGGTCAAGAGCTTTTTGCAGACCGAAAGCACGCTGGAGAAACACGAGATGGGAAAACGCGCCAAAGAGATTGTGTCAGATGGAAACAAGTTCGGCTTTATCGATGCAATGTTCAAGACCATGACCCACCGCTTTCCTGAGCGCAGGGAAGGGGCTGATAATGATCTTGCGTTTGGATCCGCAATTGACAGGCTGCCACTTGATAGAATCAACGCAGCTACATTGATTATCCACGGCGACGCGGACAATGATGTTCCGCCACGGGATGCTGAGTATGCCTTTAAAGCCATTTCCGGCTCGCAATTACTCTGGATCGAAAAGGCCTCGCATGTCGGTTTCTGGATGGCTGAAGATGCCTACAGAGTGCAGAAGTACACGCTTGACTGGCTGGAGAGGCTTTAAACATTACGGCTCGGAAAAGCCTCCCGGCCGTGAACTTTGATGACACCGTAAAAGGGGTGACGGGCAACCACAGGGGCCGCCGCAACGGGGGATGATCGACCGCGATATGGCGGCAAATTACGTGGGTGGACGGGTATGCACAAAATAATGTGCATCCTCACAAAAAATTGTGCAACTTCAAGTTTTTCATTTTCCGAAATCCTGCCTCCGATACTTGCCGTATATTAATTTAACTTCTATAATTAATAACTTATATGTTATGAAAGTTTCTCCCCAATGCGCCCTCCCTGCAGGCCGGAAAATTGCTGCACAAGTCCGGAGTACGGGAGCCGCTCATGAATACAATATCAAGATGCTTCACACATTTCCGGCTTGTGCTGATTGTCGTGATCGCGAATTTGTTTTTGGCCGGCTGTGCAATAAAGGCTGTCGCGGATTACGATCCGGCCGTGTTCGAAGAAATCATTACCGTAGCGAAGAAGGTCGACAGGTTTTACGGGGGGTTGCTCGAGAGCCCCTCTGCTGCCAGGAAGTACCGGAAATATACCGAAAGATACGTTGAAATCGAGACGGACCTTCGCTGGCTTTATATGCGCAACCGGGCCAGGTACCTCAATGACGAATCTACGCGTATTTCCGAGATTATCCTAGACCTGTGGAGAAAGTACAAGAGCAGACATGAATCAACAGACGGATACAGCGACGGAAATGCAAAGCTGGACAGAGACAGGTTCAACCGGCTGTTCATTTCGGCCATGGACGCTGAAAACGCAAAAAAGCTGAATCCAGGTGATGCTGACCCGTACAGGTAACCTGGAGGTTGGAGGGAGCTGTGGCTTTCGATCTGGACAGGACATTGGCTGATATGTTGAGCGCGATATCCAGGGCGGCGGCCGAAGACTGGCCTGAAATCCGCCTATGTGTAAAAAGGGCGCTCATCGATGAAAGATATGCCCTGGAAGCGATCGCAGCCGCACGCCTCAATGGAGAAATCGACGACCTGGATATGCATTCACAGCTGGAAGACGAAAAGAAAGTTCTGGAGGCTTTATTGCTTGTTTGCCGAATCAAAACAAAGGCAGCGGCTCAAAAGGCTGCAAACGCGGCCATAGAATTGCTGAACGAGGCTGTCCAGGCCGCTCTAAGGATTGCCTGAGGGGTTTCGGCGGAGGCTGCTGTTTATGGTCCAATGAGGAAGGAGGAAAGGCATGCAGCCGGCGGAAGAAACCAACGGATTTACGAATTTGTTTGCGAGTGTCTTTCTGGCCGAGTTGAAATATCTCAAAAAGCGCAGGGAAAACACCGGCTTGGACAGTACCCCCGTAACCATGGAACATGACAGGCTGCATGAGCTACTCAGTGACTCCCGGGTTGAGTCCGACCCCTACAGGGTAGCCCCGCAAACCGACATAAGGCCTTGCGCGAAGGCGGAACTCGTGGGCCTCGCCTTGTCCGGGGGTGGAATCCGTTCGGCCACCTTCAACCTGGGCATTGTGCAGGGGCTTGCCCGGCGGGGGGTTCTGCGCTGCTGCGATTATCTTTCCACCGTGTCGGGGGGAGGATATATCGGAGCCTGCCTGAGTTCTCTTCTGAATGATCCGGGAGCTACTGTGGATGAAAAAAAGTTTCCGTTCCGGTTCCAACGAAAGGAAAAGCCTGACGAGCGCAAGGCAGTGAAGCACCTGCGAGAGCACAGCAATTATCTTGCGGTCAAAGGCGGTGTCCTTGATTACTGCAGGATGCTTGGGACTTACCTGTCGGGGTTTATCCTGGGCAATTTTTTCCCTTTGGCGCTGCTGATCCTTTTCGGGTGGGGATTTCACGAATTGACGCAGAGGGAAGAACTTGTCAGGAGCATCCCTTCCTGGTGTTTTACGATTTTTGCTTTCAGTCTTGCAGCGATGTTGGCCCTGCGCGGATATGAAGCAGTGCGAACATTTGAGCCGGGTATCCGGAAGAGAAGGAAGTCGCAATACCTTGTCGGAGTCTTCGCCGGGTTCCTGGTTGTATCCACGGGGCTGGGGCTCGTGTCCTTGCTTGCAGTAAACTGGGAGGCGGCCAGGGGGTGGCTTCAGAAAGCCATTTCCGGTGTTTCGATTCTTTCCGTCCTCGGTCTCATGGGAGGCCTTATCCGAGGAAGAAGCCCGGGGATGAGCGCGGTCCTGAAGCAGGCGTTCAAGATCGGCTGGGTGCTGGTTCTTCCTGTTCTTTTCGCCTGGTTTCTACAATGCCTTGCCATATTGAACGCTTACGATACGCCGAGGCTTTATGCTACGCTGGTTTTCGCAGTGTTCCTTTTGTCTGCAAGCCTGTACATCGACAATAACAGGACCTCTCTGCACAATTTTTACAGAGACCGCCTCAGTGAAGCCTATATCGTCAAGATGGAGGCGGACGGAAGCCCGGCCGAAAAAGTGGCTCCCAACGATCCCTTGAGGCTGTCGGAGTTGCATTCGCGGAACAACGGCGCGCCCTATCACCTGATAAATGCGACATTGAATGTGCCCGCCACTAACGACCGCTACCTGCGTGGAAGAGGTGCCGATCTTTTTCTTTTCTCCAGGAACTACGTGGGCTCGGAAACCACTGGCTACCGGAAAACCGGCGAGTATGACGATGGCAAAACACGCCTGGCGACAGCCATGGCCATCTCCGGGGCGGCTGCAAGCCCCCAGATGGGGACTTCCACCAATGCAGGGTTGAGAACGCTGTTGGCTCTTTTGAATGTCCGGCTGAACAGGTGGATGCCCAATCCCAATCCAAATATTCCTGGCTTGAAAAAGGCAATGTTTAGGCCTTGGTATCTTTTGAAAGAGCTCCTTGGCCAAACGAAAGAAAGCGATAAATGGCTTAACCTTTCGGATGGAGGGCACCATGAGAATCTCGGGATCTACCCCCTTCTTAAACGTCGCTGCCGGGTTATCATCGCATCAGATGCAACCGCCGATCCCGGTTTTTCCATGAACGATCTGGCAAATGTAATCAGGAAGGCTAGAATCGACCTGGGGATCAACATCCACATCAACCTGGAAGATTTGCGGCCTTCCCCTGAAAATGGTTTCAGCCGGGCGCATTTTGCAGTGGGGGAAATAGACTATCCTTGTAAGGATCCTGCTGCGAAAAAGGGAACACTGATATACTTCAAGTCCGCGATGACAGGAAAAGAGACGGAAGATCTCCTGTCGTACCGAAGGAGATATCCAGCTTTCCCTGATCAGACCACCGTTGACCAGTTTTTTGACGAAGCCCAGTTCGAATCTTATCGAAAACTTGGTGAAACCGCGGTCCTGGATTTATTCAAAGAAACGCTCGACGAGCACTGCCCTTTGAACCGGAGGGCCGATGAGATGGCGAGAAACTAAAGGAAACCCGGACCAGTGTGAGTATTTATCAAACCACTTCCGTAATATACTTTTTTTTCAAAAGCCTCCAGAATACGACCGCAAACGCGGTTAGGGGAATGGCTAGCATCATGCCGATGATACCACCCAGAGCGACGCCCCAGAAGAAAACCGCGAAAATGATGAGTGCAGGATGAAGGCCTGTTCGGTCGCCCATGATTTTAGGTGTAAGAAGGTAGCCTTCGATTGTCTGCACGGCCGCGAATACGAGTAGAACAAGGAATGTTCGTGTAAGGCCTCCTCCACCACTGAAATAAGCAAGAGGCAGCGCGACGCTGAGCCCGGCGATGCTCCCCAGGTAAGGCACAATATTGAGAAGCCCCAGAGTCATGCCTATCACAATTCCATAGGGCAGCCCTACCAGCGCAAACCCCGCCGCAAAAAGCACGCCTTGTGCAAGCGCGATGATGATTTGGCCGCGGAAAAATGTGAGGAGGATGCCTATAAACTGGTCGAGCAGATAAATAACATCCTGTTTTGTTTCCCTTTTTAAAAACGGCAGAAATTCACCGACCTGGTTGATTTCAAATGGTTTTGCCATCAAGAAAAACGCGAGATACACAGGGACAACCGCCCAGGCTAACAAGCTGGCGGCGGATTGAAAGCTTTGGATGACGGAGCGTGATATTCTTTCCCCGGATGCCCTGAGAGCGCTGGTGATTACATCCCCCGGGTGCTCGATCAGATTGGTGAAATCGGACATGAGCCCGTATTTTTCCAGAACGGCAATGACTTGCGGCCACAATGATCGGCCCGTCTCCTGTATTGCACTGATTATCGAAGGCAGATCGTCTATAAACTTGACCAGCTGATTGGCCGCGAAGACTCCGGCGAACCAGATAAAACCTCCAAACGGAATGGCCGCTGAAAGAAAGAACAAAACCAGGGCAGCTGCCCGGGATCCCCTGCAAACCTTGAGCAGCCAGCTGTAGTAAGGCCTCAACAGCATGGTCAGGATTCCCGCTACCAGGGGCGGAAGCAAAACATTCTGGAATACCCCCACAAGACGAGCCAGCCCCCACACTCCAAGGCTGAAGACCATTACGAGAACCAGCGCCGCTCCGATCGTCATGGCCGCGGCAATGGTCGTGCGCTGTTTAGGGCCCAGTTCCAGTTCCTTGAACATAATCTTTACCAGTTATTTCCTTTTGTTGCTGTAATTTTTGATGGCCTCGTAAAAGTCCCGGAGCCGTCATTCCGGCGCAGGCCGGAATCCATAAGTTATTGGAATGACTGGACCCCGGCCTACGCCGGGGTGACGAAATAGGGCGGATTTTGACTTTTTACGAGTTCATCATTTTTGCCGGCTCTGTAAACGTTGGTTACAATCCTAGCATGCACGCGGGCGAAAAATAAACCGCCTCCTGCACAAATAATCCGCCCGCTTTTACCTTTAAGTCGGTGGCTACAGCCGCGGTGGATATGCTCGTCAATGCGGGGATGGCACTCGCTATTGCTCTAACATGCCGGAGTACCGCCCATAGCCTTCTTTTTCCAGTTCCGCCTTCGGTATGAATCTCATGGCCGCAGAATTTATGCAATACCTTCGTCCGGTAGGCGGAGGGCCGTCCTCAAAAACGTGGCCGAGATGGGAATCCGCCTTCCTGCTTCTAACCTCGGTCCGCACCCTCATGAGACTCCTGTCTTGCTTCTCCTTTATGTTTTCGGGATCAAGAGGCCTGGTGAAACTGGGCCAGCCCGTTCCCGAGTCGAATTTGTCCCTGGAAATGAAAAGAGGCTCTCCGGAAACAATATCCACGTATATCCCTTCGCGCTTCTCATTCCAGTACTCGTTTTGAAACGGAGGCTCGGTGCCGTCTCGCTGCGTGACCTCGAACTGCATCGGTGACAATGTCCTTTTCAATTCCTGCTTCGGGGGTTTCTGGTAGGGTTCTCGGCCGGGGTTGCCTGGTTGCCCGGGTAGCTCTTCCCCCCAGGTTCTTTCCAGGAAGGCGTCCCTTCCAGAGCCGGACCTGTAGAGCTTGTAGCGCATTGCGTGGGTCCTGTGATAAGCCTGGTGATAGTCTTCGGCCGGGAAAAAAGCTCCGGCTTTCAAAATCGGAGTGACGACGGGTTCTGAAAACCTTCCGGATTTTTCAAGCTCTTTTCTGGATGTTTCGGCCTGCGCCCTCTGATCCTCGTCTCGATAGAATACGACCGGCCTGTACTGGGGCCCCCTGTCTACAAACTGGCCTCCATCGTCGGTGGGGTCAACATGCCGCCAGAAGACATCCAGGAGTTGGCCGTATGACACTCTTTCAGGATCATACAGTACCTTTACGGCCTCCACATGGCTGGTTCTCCCGGTCGAAACCTCTTCGTAGGTGGGATTTGGATCTTGTCCTCCGGTATAGCCGGAAATTACTTCAATGACACCGTCCACCTTGTTAAAATCCGCTTCCATGCACCAGAAGCATCCTCCGGCGAATACAGCCACCTGTGTTTTATCTTGACTCGCCATTTTTCCATCCTTTCCTTCATCCATTGTCTTGATGGTGCCGTTTGAATCCTGCGAAACGCCCCACATAAAGGCCGCGCTTACAATGATAATAAAGATGTTCCATCGAAGTTTCATTAGATTTCTCCCCGGTTGGAGGGTTGTTTTTTTAATATAATGATGAACACTAAAAAGTCCCGGAACAACATGCATTATCACTTC
>CAYXDR010000141.1:0-7658 GCA_964463515.1 uncultured Desulfobacteraceae bacterium
CGATAGATGGGATATTTTGACTTTTTACGGCTTCATAATTTTTGATGGCTTGGAAAAAGGGAGTCTCCTGCTTTATCGTCTTTACGGCTGAGCAATGCCCAGTTTTTTCATCTTGCGCCAGAGGGTGCTGGGGTGAATACCTAATTGGGAGGCAGTCCGGGTTTTATGCCAGTTGTTGCGCCTGAGCGCCTGAAGGATGAAGCCGGCTTCGGCATCTTTCCAGGAAGGAAGCTCTTTGTTTCGCTCGCCGGCGTTTTTCTCTGAGAATGAGTCGGGAAGGTGGGCGTGGTCTATAACCGGTCCCCGGCAGACGACGGCTGCATATTCGATGATGTTTTCCAGTTCGCGCACATTGCCCGGGAATTTGTGGCCCATGAGCAGGGACATGACATCGGGTGAAACCCCCTTGATCTCCTTTCCCATGAGCCCGGAATATTTGCGCACGAAATGCTCGGCCAGCAAGGGGATGTCTTCCGTTCTATCCCTGAGGGGCGGCAGCCGCAGCGTGACGACATTAATGCGGTAGAATAGGTCCCTGCGGAATTTACCTGAGGCCACCATTTCTTCGAGATCTTTGTTGGTTGCGGCTACCACCCTGACATTGGCTGACATGGATATGTTGCTGCCGAGCGGTTCATAGGTTTTGTTTTCCAGAACTCTCAGCAGCCGTGACTGCAGGGCGGGAGATACATCTCCGATCTCATCCAGGAAAATAGTGCCTCCGGTGGCGACGGAGAACCTGCCGGGTTTGTCTTTGGCTGCTCCGGTAAAGGCCCCGGCTTTATAACCGAACAGCTCTGATTCCAGCAGGTTGTCTGGCAGTGCCCCGCAATTGACCGGTACCATGGGGCCGTTTTTTCTTGAACTGAGAGAGTGGATGGCCCTGGCAAAAAGTTCCTTGCCGGTTCCGCTTTCCCCTATCAGAAGCACGGTGGATTCGCTTTCGGCGACCTGCTCGAGTATATCGAAAAGGCGTAACATCTCCTTGTTCTTGCTGATGATATCGAAAAATGACTGCTTGCTCTGCAACTCCTTGCGCAGGGCTTCGACCACGCTTAAATCACGGAACGATTCCACACCTCCTATTACGCGTCCCTCTTCGTCTTTCAGAAGGGCCGTGGATATGCTCACCGGTACTCGTTCACCCTGTGAATTAACGATAAAAATAGCCCTGTTTCCTATTGATTCGCCGGTTTGCATGGTTTGCTTGAGGGAGCATTCTCTTTCGCATATGCTGGCCCTGAAAACATCCCAGCAATGTCTGCCTATAGCCTGCCTTTTCCTGATGCCGGTGATTCTTTCAGCAGCGCGGTTAAATGAAATGATACGCCACCGGCTGTCGACCGTAAACACCCCGTCGGCTATGCTGTCCAGGATTATTTCGGTGTTGTGAGAGCCATGCGCGGTGGAAGTTTCCATTTAAAGTCTCCGATGAATAATAACATTGCCGCATTACGGAGAACCTTTGTATCCTATTTTTCCATGCCGCACAACCGGGTAGCTTCGACCTTGATCCACCTCCAGCATGAAATTTCCCGGCGTTGCGGGAGAAAGCCTCCAGGTTCCGGGACCAGTGTCTCGAACGTAGAATCTCGAAAAACCACATTTCATGGCATTTGCGGACTGTTGATTGACTATCGCTCGGTTACACATTATAAATTCAAACAGCTTTATGTAAGGTGCTGTCTGCGTTTTCGGCGGGCATGTACATGTTGCAGGATAAACGGAGAGTTTTAATATGCGAAAATCCATTCTCATCATAGATGACGACCCGGATGTGGTTTTATACCTTTCAACCCTTCTGGAAGACCACGGCTACAAAGCATTGTCGGCAGCAGACGGTCTGGAGGGCTTCAGCCGGGCCAGAGACGAGAGGCCGGATTTGATTCTTCTCGATCTCATGATGCCGGCAAAAAGCGGAATTTCACTGCTTGCAGATTTGAAAAAGGACCAGGCCTTGAGAGAAATACCGGTGATTATGGTCACCGGGGTTTCCGGAGAAACAGGCATAGGCATAGAGTCATTCCTTCAGGCGTTGATTGATGACGGGGTATGTGAACACCCGGAGCCTGCCGGCTATCTTGAAAAACCCGTGCGGCCTGAACGGCTGCTTGGCATGATAAAAGAAGTATTCGGGGATAAATGATAATGCCCCTTTTTCTGTATGCAGGATGTAGGTATTCTTTTGATGGCGGTAAGATGATGACGGAGATATTGCGGTACAACTTTTTGTCCCCTGTATGCTTATGGACATGTTTAACAGATCTATATTTGACAGCCTGATAGATCCCGCTTTGGTTATGGACAGCGCCGGGAGGATCGAAGATGTGAATTTTGCATTTATGCAATGCTTTCACGCAGGTTTTGAAGAGGTCATTGGTATGCATTGCTACCAATTGTTGTTCGACCGCGAAATTCCTTGTGAAAAGGATTCATGCCCGGTTTTGGGCGCCGTTGAACCAGGGCGTAACGAATATCATTTTTCAAGAGGGGGGGCTGAGATTTTTTATGAAGTTGACTACAGGCCCCTTTCTGTCCCTTCGGCATCGGACTCTCACTGGCTGTTGACCATGCGTGATGTGTCGGTTCAGAGGCGGCTGGCGCTGGAGGTCGAAAAGTCAGAGAGAAAATATAAAGATTTGTTCCATAACGCAACCGAAGGGCTGGCATTGTTTTCCGAAGAAGGATTGATACAGGAATGTAACCACAGCCTTGCACGCCTGCTTGGTTATGCCAGGACGGATATCGAAGGCAGCGAAATGAGCCGTTTCACCACTGGATATGCGCGCAGAATTTTCGAGGGACCTCTTGAAGGCCTGAAGACGCTTGGCGTGGTTTCCGTGGAGATAGACATGCTCAAGAAAAACGGCGAGAAAATCCCGGTGGAGGCTGACATAAACTGGCTGCCTTATGAAGGGCTCTTCAGGATCATGGTCCGTGATGTTACGATGAGGAAGAAGATCGAGTGGTCAAGAAGAACCTATTCAGACATGCTGGAAAGAGAGGTGGAGACCAGGACGCGGGAACTAAAGGAATCCGAACAGGAAATGCGGCGCCAGAAAAAGACTGCAGAGGGAATTCTTCGGGGTACGCCGATTCCCATGTTCGTGCTCGACAAAAATCACAGGGTGATCTACTGGAACAGGGCCTGCGAGAAACTAACAGGGTTTTCGAGCAGTGCAATGGTTGGTACCGATAACCACTGGAAGCCTTTTTATTCCCATAAAAGGCCCATGCTGGCCGATCTGGTGATGGAAGGCGATCTGGATGGGATAATGGCGCTGTATAAAGATATGAATCTGCGTGTTTCCACCCTGATTGAAGGCGCCTATGAAGCCGAGCATTTTTTCCCCTCTCTCGGCCCCTACGGGACGCATCTGCATATAAATGCCGCTCCTATACTGGATGACGCAGGCAAAATCCAGGGGGCGATCGTTACCTATCAGGACCTCAGTGAAATACATCGCCTGCAGGAAGAAAAGGAACAGGCTGAGCGCATGGCGGCAATTGGTCGAACCGTGGCCGGGCTTGCCCATTACATCAAGAACATACTAACCGGTCTCGAGGGCGGCGCTTATGTTATCAACTCGGCTGTTTCCAAGCGGGATATGGACTTGGTCGAAAACGGGTGGAATATGGTGGAGCGCAATATTGAACAGATAAGCGGAATCGTCACAGATATGTTAATTTATTCAAGGGATCGCACTCCGAATTATCGGATGACGCCTCCGAACGAACTGGTGTCAGAGGTGCTTGAACTGGTCTACCAGCGGGCCAAACTGGCGGGTGTATCTTTTGAGAGGGAGCTCGATCCGAATTTGCAGCCGGTTGCGATGGATAAGACCGGAATCTACCGGTGCCTGCTGAATCTGGTTTCAAACGCGGTTGACGCCTGTACTCTGGAAGGTATCGTGCACGGCAAGGGAGTTGTGAGGGTCAAGACCGACCGGCCGCAGGGTTGGGGGGTCAGATTCCAGGTTGAGGACAACGGGACAGGCATTGACGAGGAGACCAGAGAGAAATTATTTAGAGATTTTTTTACGACAAAAGGATACAAGGGTACGGGCTTGGGGCTTCCTGTAACCGAAAAAATAGTGCGCGAACACGGTGGCGAACTCAAGGTGGACTCAGAACCCGGCCGGGGTACCACCTTTTCACTGCTGTTGCCCGAAAGGGCGCCTATGGAGGATTCATCCGGCGTTTCTCTGTGATCTCCCATATGCTACAACATATTGATTCTACATCACTACATTTCTTTTGCAAAGGCCATGTAACTGTGGTACACAATTTTTTATGAAGGGTAACAGATGGGAGGATCACTATACCCGCCGGGCGAAGCAGGAGCAGTGGCGTGCCAGGTCCGTTTACAAGCTTAAAGAAATCGATGCGCGCTTCAAGATTCTTCGAAAAGGTTTTAAGGTGCTGGATTTGGGATGCCATCCCGGTTCCTGGTCCCAGTACTGCCTTTCAAGGATTGGTCCGCAAGGTGTTGTAGTAGGCATAGACATGGTCCCGGTTAAGGGGATGCCCGCCGGCAGTTTTCATTTCATCCAGGCGGATATAAACGAAATAGATATGGCTCTCCTGTCGGATCTGATGCCCAGGGCCGATGCGGTTTTGAGCGATATGGCCCCCCGGACCACAGGGAGCAGTGTGACGGATTCGGCACGTTCCTTTGCGCTGGGTGAGAAGGCCCTGGAAACAGCAGAAAAAGCCCTGAAAAACGGGGGCGTTTTTGTATGTAAATTACTTGAGGGTGAGGCGGTCAAGGATTTTGTTTCGAAGGTTAAGACGTGTTTCAACGAAGTACGTACCTATAGGCCCAAGGCCACCCGCAAGCGAAGCCGTGAAGTATATATTGTCGGAAAGGGTTTTAGTGCACCTTTATAATATCAGGAGGCAATAATGTCAGGACACTCTAAATGGAGCTCTATCAAGCACAAGAAAGGTGCTGCGGATGCCAAGCGGGGCAAGGTTTTCACCAAACTGATAAAAGAGATTACGGTAGCTGCGCGCCTGGGGGGCGGCGACCTGAACGGGAACCCCCGGTTGAGGACCGCGGTGGATGCCGCCAAGGGCGCCAATATGCCGAAGGACAACATAGAGAGGGCAATAAAAAAGGGCACAGGGGAGCTGGAGGGCGTTAACTACGAGGAGGCGAGTTATGAAGGTTACGGGCCGGGCGGTGTTGCGGTGCTGGTTGAATGCCTTACAGACAACAAGAACAGGACGGTTGCGGACGTAAAGCATTCTTTCGAACGAAACGGCGGCAGTTTGGGTGAGCCGGGCTGCGTCGCGTGGATGTTTGAGAAGAAGGGCCTTCTCGTAGTTGACAAGGCTTCCGTCGATGAAGAGTCTCTACTGGAGTTGGCCTTGAATTCCGGAGCCGAAGATGTGCGGGATGACGGTGAAGAATTCGAGGTGGTAACCGACCCTGGGGATTTCGAAGAGGTTAAAAGTGCGATCGAAGATGCAGGAGTGGCGATAAGTCTTGCTGAAAACGGCATGATTCCGAAGAACACGGTCAAAGTTGAAGGAAAAAAGGCTCAGCAGATGATTTCGTTGATGGAAGCACTTGAAGATAATGACGATGTAAGCAGAGTCTATGCAAATTTCGATATTTCCGACGAAGAAATGGAGGCCTTGGGCTGATGCTGGTGCTGGGGGTCGATCCAGGCTCCAGGGTGACCGGTTTTGGCTTTGTCAAATCTGAAAAAAACCGCATGAAATGTTTACATTGCGGGCACATCGCCGCCTCAGGTTCGATTCCGTTTTACCGGCGCATACATGCGATATTCGAGCAGATGGTGTCCCTGATGGGCAGGTACGGGCCGGACCAGATGGCCATTGAGGACGTGTTTTACGCTAAGAACGTAAAGAGTTCTCTTAAACTGGGGCATGCCAGGGGCGCCGTCTTGATAGCGGCGGTTCATTGCAATGTGGAGATTTTCGAGTATTCACCGCTGGAAATCAAGAAAGCGCTTGTGGGCTACGGAAGGGCGGACAAAGAGCAGGTTCGTTCGATGGTGAAAACAATACTGGGTTTAAATTTTGTGCCGAATCTTGACACATCCGATGCGCTCGCTGCGGCCATCTGCCATATAAACAGCCGTCATGCGGCCGCTTTCATGGGGCCGGCGCGATGATTGCCCATCTGACAGGCGTTATAGCGGCCAGGACAACCAACACCGTCGTGATGAATGTAGGAGGGGTGGGTTATGAAGTGGTCGTTCCGCTTTCCACCTATTATACCCTGCCCGAAGAACAATGCGAGGTGGGGTTGCATATCTACACTCATGTAAGGGAAGATGCTATCGTTCTTTTCGGTTTTGCCACCGAACTTGAAAAAAGCCTTTTTTTGATGCTTATCTCGGTTTCCGGCATCGGCCCGAAGCTGGGGGTGAACATCCTGTCCGGCATCGGCCCCGATGACCTTCTGGCGGCTGTTGCAGGGGGAGATGCGGGAAGACTGCAGGCCATCCCGGGGGTGGGTAAAAAGACGGCCGAGCGGATCGCACTGGAGCTGAGGGATCGTGCGGTCAAGCTGAGGGAGGGCTGCGCACCCGTGCTTGCACCTTCCCTTCAGCAGGGAGACAGGCATTTGCTGGAAGACGCCCGCTCTGCCTTAATCAACCTGGGTTATCCCGCGAAGCAGGCTTCGGCTGCCATCGACAAGGCCGCCTTGCGTGTAAAGCCGCACAGCATCGAAAGCCTCATAACCGAGGCACTGCGTATTTTGGCATGAAATAACCTGCTCGACGGCGGGTTTCAAGGATATCATGGAAGAAAGACTTGTAAGCCCTGAACTGGAAGAGCTTGATGTCCCCTCTGAAATGAATCTGCGCCCCCGGACGCTGGATGAATACGTGGGGCAGGAAGAGCTTAAACGCAACCTCAGGGTGTTCATAGAGGCGGCGAAGGGGAGATCTGAGGCTCTGGATCACGCTCTTTTTCATGGTTCTCCTGGATTGGGAAAAACCTCTCTTGCCCATATAATTGCCAGTGAGCTGGGTGTTGACATAAGGTCGACATCAGGACCGGTGATCGAAAAATCCGGAGATTTGGCAGCTATTCTGACCAGCCTCCAGCCCAGAGATGTTCTTTTTATTGATGAAATTCACCGTTTGAACCATGTTGTGGAAGAGATTCTTTACCCTGCTATGGAGGATTTCGAGCTGGATATAATCATCGGCCAGGGGCCATCGGCCAGGACTATGAAAATACCCCTGCCCCCGTTTACGCTGGTTGGCGCTACAACGAGGACCGGCCTTCTTACCCCGCCCTTGAGAGACAGGTTCGGCGTTATTTTGCGGGTTGACTTTTACATGCCTGAAGATCTCCGCAAAATTATCCTCCGTTCAGCTTCGATCCTGGGCATTCAGATTCGGGATGACGGTGCATATGAAATTGCACGGCGGGCTAGGGGGACGCCACGGGTTGCCAACAGGCTGCTCAAGCGCGTACGGGATTTCGCAGAGGTGGAAGCGGACGGAATCATAACCTGCGAGGTTGCCGGGTCTGCCTTGGATATGCTGGAAGTGGACGACAAGGGTCTGGATAAGATGGATCAGCACATTATGCTTACGATAATCGAAAAATTCGGTGGTGGGCCTATAGGCCTCGGAAGCCTTTCAGCAGCGGTCGGTGAGGAAAAAGAC
>CAYXDR010000142.1:0-4928 GCA_964463515.1 uncultured Desulfobacteraceae bacterium
CAACTGCTTCGGATGCGCGCCGAGCTTATTGGAAAACACATGGAACTGCGAAGAATGCTACGAGACCCTTCTTTTACCGAAGAAGAAATCGAAAAGGCCTGGAACGAAGCCGAAAACTTGAACGTATCCATGCGCCGTGAGCTGAAGCGTTATACCCTCGCTATCAGGCGTATCCTGACCTCTGAGCAAATAAAAGAGTGGTGTGCGCTGGTGGAAATACATCCCGGAGGGAGACGGAGATGACTCGCCCGGGGGGTGGCGGCATGAAACGGCCGGAGCCGGATAAATTTTTTCTGCAACCCCTGGCCCTTGCGCTTGCCTGTGTGGTCCTGGGCGGTCTAGTTCTGATTATCGGTTTTATCAATCTCCGGGCCATCGATTCCACGCTGTTCGGATATCTTGAACACCGGGCACGGGATGTGATCGACCATATTAACTTTGTGACGCAATACAATTTCACCAGACTTGAAAGGCATGCCTCGGGAGGCCGAAAAATGCCCCTGGAGCCGACCTTTTCCGACGAGTCCTTCTCCCTCCAGGAAGCCCTCATTCTCGATCTGATCGCCTTGGCCCAGGACCTGGACAGGCGCCACGCCGGCGGAGGACTTGACGAACCAACCCTCAGGCGGACAGCCGAAAACGAATCATTGGAGACCGCCGCCATTCTGGACTCAAACGGATCCGTGATCATTTCCTCGGGAAAAGTTTCGCCGCAGCTCAGGGCTTTTGCACTTCCCGTGGCCGCCGGTCACAAAAGACTTTCAATAACCCTTTTCCATCGCCCGGCAGGGACTGGTGCAGTCTGCGTCGGCCGGATGCATGGAGGAGCCGTGATTCTCTCTCTGGATCAAAGCGGCCTGCGCAGCAGGATAATTGAGGTTTCGGCACAAAGGGCACTGAATGAAATCTCCGGGGCTAGCGGAGCCCTGTATGCTGCGGTGACAGACAAGTCTTCTGCAATCATCGGTTTTATCGGCAGTGCACAGGATGATTCAATCGACAATGCTTTAAAGTCAGATTCCATTCCCCTGCCCCAAAGCTCCGCTTCAACGCGGATAAAGCTCAATGGCACGGAAGTGCTACAGGTTTCCGCGTCCCTTCTTCCCGGATCTGAGAGTTTCAGGTTTATACACGTAGGCATGGATAGCTCCGGGGCGGCAATGTTGATTACGAGGATGAGGCGCACAGTCCTTGCCTCGACCGGGCTGCTGATCGCCGCGGCCTTTATATTCATGTGGATGTTTTATAGAAATCAGAACCGCCACCTTGCAAAACTCAGGGAAATGCAGCTCCGGCTGGACCGAGCCGAACGGCTCTCCGCTCTCGGAGGGCTCGCCGCCGGCGTCGCCCATGAAATCAGAAATCCACTCAACGCCATAAGCATGGCGGCCCAGAGATTGAATCACGGAGATGTCAGGGAACTGACGGAAGTAATAAGGGACGAAATCCGCCGATTGAATGAAATCGTTGAAGGCTTCCTCTCCTTTTCCCGTACCGGAACCCTGAGGATCCAATCCCAGGATCTCAACGAAATCGTACGGCATTTCCTGATACTGGTGGAGGAAGAAGTACGCTCTCGCGGGGTTGAGCTGGTTTCGAATCTGGCTGGCTCCCCGGTGATGGTGCAGGCGGATGCCGACAAATTGCGCCAGGCCATGTTCAACATCACCAGAAACGCCCTCGAAGCGGTTTCCGCCTCCGGCAGGGTTTCCGTTTCGGTGGAAAAACTGAAAACCGGCCAGGGTGCGGTTCACATCGAAGACAACGGCCGCGGCTTGACCAAGGAGCAAATCGACCGTATGTTCGATCCCGACTTCACCACCAAGGAAAAAGGGTTGGGCCTGGGGCTGGCCATCGCCCACGAGATAGTCGCCGGCCACGGCGGCGATATTCATGTCGAAAGCCGTCCCGGCAAAGGAAGCAAATTCACCATTCTATTGCCTTGAAGCAATATCACCTGGAGCGGCTCATATGAAACCTATGCGGTTGATGGTCGTCGAAGATGGAAAGAGCCAGCGGAAAATGCTTTCCGACTTTCTTCGAACCGAAGGCCACAGTGTTCTCGAAGCGGAAAACGGGCCTGAAGCACTGGCCCTGTTAAAAGAAAATTATCTCGACCTGTTGCTGCTGGACTACAGGATGCCCGAGATGGATGGAATGGAAGTGCTTGAAAAGGCAAAGGAAATCACCCCAGAAATCGATGTGGTGATGATGACGGCCTATGGGACCGTTGAAACGGCGGTTGGTGCCATGAAAGCCGGTGCCGCCGATTATCTAACCAAACCGGTAGATCTTGAGGAAGTCAAAATTTTGATTCGGAGGCTCGGAGAACGACGCCTTTTAATGAAGGAAAACCGCGTCTTGCGAGAGGAACTCAGATCAAAAGGAGTGACAGCGGACAAAATAATTTACCGCAGTGCCGCGATGGAGGAAGTCATCAACATGATCGGCCGGGTTGCAGCAAGCCGGGCAGCCGTGCTGCTGCAGGGTGAAAGCGGAACAGGAAAAGAGCTTTTGGCCAGGCTCCTGCACACTTTGAGCCCGCGCTCCGAGCAGCCCCTGGTGATAGTAAACTGTGCCGCCCTTCCGGAAACCCTTCTTGAAAGTGAGTTGTTTGGACATGAAAAGGGAGCTTTCACCGGGGCGACCCGCTCGAGGATAGGGCGTTTTGAAGAAGCCGATGGGGGAACATTGTTTCTCGATGAAATCGGGGAGCTTTCATCCACTGTCCAGGTAAAGCTCCTGCGTTTTCTCCAGGAACACGAATTTCAGCGTGTCGGGGGCAACAGGACCATCACCTCCGATGTACGGATAATAAGCGCAACGAACAAGGACCTGCCCGGAAAAGTCAAAGAAGGTACCTTCAGAGACGATCTTTTCTACCGGCTCAACGTAGTGCCCGTAACGGTCCCTCCACTTAGAGAGCGCAAGGAAGACATCGTTTCCCTGGTGGAACATTTCATCGATAGATTCGCCGTGGAAAACGGAAAAGCGGTGAACGGCATAGACCCTCAGGCCCGCGATCTGCTCCTGAAATATGATTTTCCCGGAAATGTACGAGAACTTGAAAACATCATCGAACGGGCGATCGTGATATCCCGCAGTTCGCTGATCGGCGTAGATGACCTTCCCTTCGGCCGGGAACAGATCCAGGAACAAGCCGCCGTGCCCGCTCCAGCAGGCAGCAATCTTCGCGATGAAGTGGAAAAACTGGAAGTCAAGATGATTCGTGATGCCATTGAGGAAAGCGGCCAAAACCAGAGCCGGGCGGCAGAACTTCTGGGTATCAGTGAAAGAATGCTTCGGTATAAACTCAAAAAGTATAGACTGAAGTAAATTATCAGCTATTAGCCGTTAGCTATAAGCTGTTAAGCATGATATTATTGTAATATTTAACATATATTATTTTTATTCATCTAATTTTATGTCATCTAATTTCATCAAGATACGGGGAGCCCGGGAGCACAACCTGAGAGGGATATCAGTGGATATCCCCCGCAACGCAGTGGTGGTGATCACCGGTGTTTCAGGCTCCGGCAAATCCTCTCTGGCCTTTGACACCATTTATGCGGAAGGCCAGCGCCGGTACGTGGAATCCCTTTCCGCCTATGCACGCCAGTTCCTGGAGCAAATGGATAAACCCCTGGTCGATTCCATCGAAGGTCTGTCGCCTGCCATTGCCATCGGGCATCGTACATCGGCTGGAAATCCGCGCTCCACCGTGGCAACGATAACCGAAATCCATGACTACCTGCGGGTTTTGTATACCACTGTGGGAGTCCCTCATTGCCCCGATTGCGGTCTGCCGATAACCGCTACGAGCGTTCAGGAGATGGTGGATACCGTAATGGGGCTTACGCCGGGCACAAGGATACAGCTTCTGGCTCCGGTTGTCGAAGACGTGAAAGGAAACCATGCCGAAACCTTAAGAAAACTTTCCAGAGATGGTTTCACCCGCGTTTCCATTGACGGGGATATTCGGTTGCTTGAGCATGAAATCCACCTCGATGCAGGCGTTGCTCACTGGATAAACGTGGTTGTCGACCGGCTGGTGGTGAAGGAAGGGGTCAAAAACCGCCTTACCGATTCTTTGGAACTGGCGCTTTCGGTATCAGGCGGCCGTGTTCTGGTTGATGCCGGGGAGTCCGCGCCGCTGGTATTCAACCGCCAGCCGCTCTGCCCGGCCTGTGGCCTCAGGCTGGAAAAGGTCCGGCCTGCAATGTTTTCGTTCAACAGCCCCCATGGTGCCTGCCCTGACTGCGGAGGTCTCGGAACGAGGAATGTCAAAGGCGAAGACGGGGTGCTTTCAAGCGATATTCCGTGTCCGTCATGCGGGGGTACGGGACTCAGGCGGGAAAGCCGTGCCGTTAAAATTGAAAAAAAGGCAATACACGAGCTTACGGCCCTTTCGATCAAGGAGGCGAATCAATTTCTCAACGGCCTGCAGCTGAATCCGAAGCAGGCGGCTGCTGCTTCAAGGCTTTTAAGGGAAATATCGACCAGGCTCAATTTTATTTCCAATGTTGGACTCGACTACCTCACCCTGGACCGCAGGGTTTCCACTCTTTCCGGTGGCGAAAACCGGCGCATCCGGCTCGCCACCCAGATCGGCTCCGGCCTTGCCGGAGTTCTTTATGTGCTCGATGAACCCAGCACCGGTCTTCATGCCAGAGACAACCTAAGGCTGCTCGAAAATCTCAAGACACTGAAAGACCTGGGAAACACTGTGCTGGTCGTTGAACACGATGAGCAAACCATGCTTGCAGCCGACTACCTTGTCGATATCGGCCCGGGTGCCGGCGAAAACGGGGGCGGGCTTATATTCAACGGGTCTCCGGAAAGGATCGCAGATGTCCCTGAATCCCTTACCGGCCGCTACCTGTCCGGGCTTTCTCGGATCACCGTCCCGGAAATAAGGCGGAAGGGTT
>CAYXDR010000142.1:4938-6817 GCA_964463515.1 uncultured Desulfobacteraceae bacterium
ACCTGCGCATCAGGGGAGCACGCCAGCACAATCTCAAAAATATCTCGGTTGATATTCCCCTTGGCACATTTACATGCATTACCGGGGTTTCTGGCTCCGGCAAGAGCACGCTCATAAACGACATCCTTTTCCCCTTTCTGAGCCGGCTTGTGAACCGATCGAAACACCGTGCGGGTTTGGTAGACAGCATTGAAGGCGCGGAACACATAGAAAAAGTAGTCAACATCGATCAGGGGGCAATCGGAAAGACCCCCAGATCCAATCCCGCCACATACACCGGTGTTTTCGACGAAATCCGCAGGCTCTTCGCAATGCTGCCCGAATCAAGAAGGCGCGGCTACAGGGCCGGGCGGTTCAGCTTCAATGCAAGGGGCGGCCGCTGCGAAGCCTGCAGGGGTGAAGGTGTCGTGAAGATGGAAATGCATTTTCTGCCGGATGTTTATGTCACGTGTGACTCGTGTAACGGCCGGCGCTACAACCGTGACACGCTCGAAGTGAAGCTCAAAGGCTACAATATTGCGGATGTGCTTGAAATGACGGTCACACGGGCCCTGAGGTTTTTCGAATCCATCCCTGCACTCCGCTCGAAGCTTACAACTCTGACCGAGGTGGGGCTGGGGTATTTGCGGCTCGGCCAGCAGGCTACGACTCTTTCTGGCGGTGAAGCCCAGAGGATAAAACTTGCCAGGGAACTGGCGAGAAAGACTGGAGGCCGAACACTCTATATACTCGACGAACCCACCACCGGACTTCACCCGGCCGATATCGACAAACTCCTGCAGGTCCTCAACCGTTTGGTTGAAAGACAAAACACGGTAATCGTGATCGAACACAACCTGGACGTCGTGAAATCTGCAGACTACCTAGTCGACCTCGGTCCCGAAGGCGGCGAGGCCGGCGGCCGGGTGGTCGCAGCGGGGAGCCCCGAAGAAGTCGCAGTGTCCCCGGGGTCGCACACAGGAGAGTTTCTACGGAAAATGCTCGAAAAGCACCGTAGAGGGCTTTTTCTTAATCCCGCTCGACCCGGCCTGTGAATTTTCAGTGGATTCATCGGCTCCCAGACTTCGTATCCTCGTTCCGCCCGAGCTGCGCGATGAGGTCCTTCAAATCAACCTCCTCGTCGAGCACCACGTAACCCTGATCGCTCTCGGCCCGCCCGGCCTTGCTGTCGTCCTCTTTTCTAAGATCGTCTTCCACGGAAGTCATGTAGATTACGTCTTGCACCGCCAGCGGGTCAATCAACGACGACTGATAATCCGGCTCCTTGGATACCTCGGTCTGCATGCCGAAGGTACGGTGGGGATGTACAAAGGAAGCCCGATTACCCAGGAAATCCCGTTCATAGAGTTCGAAACTGAACATGCCATCGTTCCGCCCGGTCTGCATGATGGATTCGAGCTGGGCGATCTTGTTTTCCCGAATGCTGCTTCGCACCGAAGGTGTGTTTCTCAGGATGGACAGAACCGGCACACGGAAACCCGCATTTTCAATGTAGCGCAGCTGCTGAGTGATCAACCAGGAAAGAGTCGAAGCGAACTGGTATCGAATTACATCCTGGTTTTCCCCGGAAACGGCATTGTTGATACGGTGGACCCCGTCTTCGGCATCTGTTGCATGAAGGGTAGCAAAAACCAGGTGCCCGGAAACCGCGGCGTTCACCGTCAACCTTATCGTGTCCGGCTCGCGGAGCTCACCCACAAAGATCACATCGGGATTCTCCCGCAGCACATCCAGCAGGCCCTGCTTGAAGGACGGAACGTGGATTCCCACTTCCCGCTGTTCGATAAAGGCCTTCCTGGTCTGGAAACGGTATTCTATCGGATCCTCGATGGTGATTATGTTCTTCTCGGCAGAATTTATACGGTTCAGGCAGGCATAT
>CAYXDR010000142.1:6827-7607 GCA_964463515.1 uncultured Desulfobacteraceae bacterium
TCGCCGCGACTGTGGTGGATTTCCCCGACCCGGTGCTCCCGCATACAAGGATCAGGCCGGAGCGGAGCTCGCTGATGCTGTTCAGCGACGGGTGGAGATTGAGCCCGTTAAGATCCGGAATCACCTCGGGCAGAAGGCGCACTGCAAGGCTCAAGCCGCGGGTGGTGAAAAACACGTTCATCCTTATGCGCACGTCCTGTATGGATAGCGCAAGATCCACCGACCAGCGCTTCTTCAGGGTGTGAAGTTGTTTATCCGTGAGCATCTGCCGGACTATATCGTCTATCTGGGCCGGGGACCACCTGATATTCTTATCGAAATGGATTACGCCGTCCCGACGGAAAATCAGGGGATGCCCTCCTGATATATGAACGTCCGAAAACCGGTTCTTGATGCACCCCAGGATCAAGTCCGCAAAACGTTTGTCCATAATCGCCGCTCCTTTGTAAAAAGCCCCGGAAAACCAGGAAAATATTTGTGATTTTTACAATAAACGCCATATAGCTTTACTGTCAAGCCGTACAAGAGCTGTGCATTCCATCTTTCCCGTGTGCGGGAAGTTATTCATATTTTGCTTTTTTCCCGGAAAAATGTAAAAATGTTTTATCATAAACTCCGAGCGAATTCCCTGGAAATATTTCTGAATAGGCACGAGGATTTCGGGCCGGTCCTCGAAAACGAAGGAAAAGTGCTCCATCAGGTAAGAGGAATTGGAACGTAATTTCCCCCTGGAAGGCATAAGCACATGAAACAACGACGCATCCGCGAGAACGGTTTCAC
>CAYXDR010000143.1:0-7563 GCA_964463515.1 uncultured Desulfobacteraceae bacterium
CCGACCCCGACGCCGATAAAGCGGAGATTGTACTTTTTACGAAGCCATCACACATGATTCTGAGAGGGCCATGAGAATAAAAAAGCTTTCCATCCTGGGGTTCAAATCGATAATGGACCGGGTCGAAATCCAGTTCCCGGCCGGTATAAGCGGAATAGTAGGGCCAAACGGCTGCGGCAAGAGCAACATCGTCGATGCGATAAGGTGGTGTCTCGGAGAGCAGAGCCCGAGGCAGCTCAGGGGCCGGAGTATGGAAGATGTGATCTTCAGCGGGACGGGTGAGCGTAAGCCGCTCGGTATGGCCGAGGTAAGCCTTGTTTTCGAAAACGGCGACAGCCCCTTTCCCGGCCCCTACAGCCGAGGACCTGAGCTTGCCGTTACAAGAAGGCTTTTCCGTTCCGGGGACAGCGAATACCTGATAAACAACATCCCCTGCAGGTTAAAGGACATCATCGAGATGTTCATGGACACGGGTCTTGGAAACAAAGCATACTCGATTATCGGGCAGGGTCAAATCGGTAGCATAGTCGAGCAGCGGCCCGAGGAAACCCGTGTCATGATCGAGGAAGCGGCCGGGATTACCAAATACCGCAAGAAGGCAGCGGAGAGCCAGAAAAAGATCGAATTGACCAGGACAAATCTTCAGCGGGTTGAAGATGTCCTTAACGAGGTTGGCCGCCAGATGCGTTCTCTCAAAAGACAGGCGGCTAAAGCCAGACGTTACAAAGAACTTTCCGCGCGCATCCAGGATGTGGAGTTGGCCATTCATGCAAACAACTACGACCGGCTTCAGAAGGACTCCCAACTCACCCGCCGGGAAACTGAAGGGCTTGTGGAACAGGAAACGGTGATTGACGCCAGGTTGGCCAACCACCTCGCACGAATCGATTCAATGCAGATCGATCTGGAAGAAAAGGACCGCCTCCTGGCTGAACTGCGTCAGCGACATGACAGGATCAACGAGACTGTGCATCGGCAGGAAACAGAAATAGAAGCACTGGCCGGTGAAGTGAGGATGCATGAAGAACTTGAAGGCAGGTTGAAAAAGGAACAGAAGGCGATAGAGCAGAGGCGGAAAGACCTCGAAGAGGAAAAGAGCAGGATAGTCCGAGACTTGGGTTTGCGAAGAGACGATTCCGGGCGGTTGGAAAGAGAGGCGGCGCTTGCCGAGGAGCGGCTGAGGGCACGTAAGGCTTTTGTTGCATCTGTCAGAAAGCAGTTTGAATCTATGCGCTCAAAGCTTGGCAAGGGGGCGGAACAAGAGATGAGCCTGACGCACGAGTCAGGTTATCTGCGGAAAATCATCGGTCAAATAACCGACGCGGTTTCCAGGCTTCAAGTGGAAAGAGAATCGCTTGAAAAACGCAAAAAAACGCTTGCTGCGGCGCGGAAAAGCAAATGGCGATCAGGGAGGAAACCGTTCATGGTATAAAAGAACTTGAAGAAGAGGCCGCGGGACAGCGTGATTACATCGATGAAATCGAACATGTCCTGCGCAGGAATGAACATGATCTGAAAGTCCTTGAAGGGGAACGCGAAGCATGCCGTTCACGGCTTGCGAGCCTCCAGTCTCTGGCGGAAAACTATGAAGGTTTCCAGGTGGGTGTGCGTACGATCATGAAAGCAGGTGATTTGCCGGAGAGCTTTTCGGGCAGGGTGAAAGGGCTCCTCGCAGAACAGATTCGAGTGGCACCCCAGCATGAACGGGCTGTAGAGGCGGCCCTCGGGGAAAAACTCCAGCATATCCTGGTCAAGTCCTGTTCTGACGGGCTGCAGGGCGTCGGTTATTTGAAGGCCAAGGGCAGAGGAAAAAGCAGTTTCATCCCGGTCGAAGATTTCCGGTCCGGCGGTTTGCCGCCGGACAGGCCGGAAGAGCTTACATTTTTGAACGAACTAGTGGATGTGGACGAGGCATACCGGCCTCTGGTTGATTCTTTGCTGGGCTTTACCGTTTTGGTAAGTGATCTGGATGAAGCGGCCAGCCTGTGGAGCACGGACACCACCGGGTTTTCTTTCATTACGCCGGAAGGCGATTTGCTCGACCGGACCGGAACTGTGAGCGGGGGTGCCGCAGGCCGGGCATCTCAAGGCATCCTGGCGCGTAAACGGGAAATAGCGGAACTGGAGAACCGTGCCGGTTTGCTGGACAAAAAGGTCTTCGAAGCCGGAGCAGCCGTGGAGCGTTTGATGCAGGATATGGATGAGAGGCGTGATGCCCTTAACACGATAGAGGAACGTAGATATGAGCGCCGGGAACAGATGAATGAGTGTGACAAAAAGCTTTTCCGGTTGGGCCAGGAAATGGATCAGGTTGAAAATTCACTGGCCGGAATTTCAGATGAGTTGAAGAGGAAAGAAAAGGAACGCGACCGCCACGGCGAAGCCCTTGCGAGAATCGGCACCGAACTTGATTCCTGCAGGAAAATGAGGCGTGAAGAGGAAGAGGTCGTCAGCCGAAAGGCAGAGGAACTTAAGGAATGCGAGCATGAATTCGAAGAACTCCGCGATGAATTGGCCGGCCTGAAGACGGAGATCAGGGTGAAAGCTGAAGAGCAAAAGGGATTGAAAAGAGAAATAGCGCGTATTGAAGAGTATATGGAAGAGTCCCGGGAACGAATCGGAAAGATTGAAGAAGAGATTGCCTCCGGGCACCTGGCCTGCCGGAGGTACGAGAAGAAAAGGGAGGAAATCAGGGGGCAGCTCCACGGCTCATATGAGCGGCTCGGGCAAGCACGGGAAGCGCTCGAGGATGCCGAAAGGGACCGTCAGGAGTCTCTGCTTGTGGTAAAGGAAGAGGAAAAGCAGGCCGGGCTGGTAAGAAAGGAGTTGGAAGACCTGAAAAACCGGATCGGCACGGCAAAGCTCAAACATTCCGAGCTTACCTTCAAGATGAATTCTCTGGTGGATACGGCAAGAGAGAGGTTCGACATAGATCTCGCGGCCGGCTACAGCCGGTATGTTGATGCGCAGGCCGGATCGGAGGAACTTGAAATCAAGCTGGAAGAATTAAAGCAATCGCGTTCTAAGTTGGGAGAGGTGAACCTTACAGCCATCAAGGAGCATGAAGCGCTTAAAGAGCGTCATGACTTTATAACGGCGCAAAGGGACGACCTGCTTAATTCCATCGAGGCGCTGACTTCTGCCATCCGGAAGATAAACAGGACTTCGCTCGAAAAATTCCGGGAAACTTTTGATGCGGTGAATGCAAAGCTCAAGGAGATTTATCCGATATTGTTTTCAGGGGGCTCTGCAAATCTCAAGCTTACAGACGAGTCATCCCCCCTGGAAAGCGGCGTGCTGGTGGAGGTTCAGCCGCCAGGGAAAAAATTTGTGCATATGGGTTTATTGTCGGGTGGTGAGAAAGCCCTGGTTGCTATGGCGCTGCTTTTCGCAATTTACATGATAAGACCGAGCCCCTTTTGTCTGCTTGATGAAGTGGACGCACCACTCGACGAGACCAACCTGCTTCGGTTCAACAATCTGCTTAAGGAAATTAAACGCAGCTCACAGGTGATAATGGTCACCCACAACCGTAGGACGATGGAAATAGCGGACCGGCTCTTCGGGGTTACCATGGAAAACGCAGGTATTTCAAAAACCGTGGCCGTCGACCTGAAAGAGCTGGAAAGTAAAGAGTATTCAGCCTCTTCCCCGCAATCCGCTCATCTGAACTGAAGGAAAACCTTGCATCTTTATCCTTGCACTCCGGCCCTGTTGAATGTAAGCAGAAGGAGCCTCCTTTGCGCGGGGTTTATATTATCGAAATGGAGTTTACGTTTACAATGATATCTTTTTTTAAGAAAAACAACGAGGTTGAGCCTGTACCATCGGAAGAAGGTCCAGGCCTCATTGGACGACTCAGGCAGGGGCTGGGCAAGACAAGGGATCAACTTTTCGGACGGCTGGACCGTATCCTAGTGGGCAGGAAGGAAATTACCGGAGATGTTCTGGATGAGCTTGAAGAGATCCTTTTCACCTCAGATATCGGGGTGGCTGCGGCCGAAGAGATCATCTCCACGGTGCAGGAAAAGGTTGCACGAAAAGAGCTTGGAGAGCCGGAGGCATTGAAAGAGGCGATAAAAGAGCATATCCGGGAACTCCTGGAGGTACATGCGCCTGAACGCGGCAAGCCCGCTCCGGGTGAGCCATATGTGATACTGGTTTTGGGGGTGAACGGAGTCGGTAAAACCACAACCATAGCGAAAGTCGCCCATCGTTTCATCAAAGAGGGCAAAGAAGTGATGCTTGTGGCTGCCGATACCTTCCGTGCGGCAGCGGTCGAACAGCTTAGCCTTTGGGCCGATAAAGTCGGTGCCGATATAATTCGTCAGGACACGGGCGCCGACCCGTCTGCGGTGGTTTTCGATGCATTGAGTGCTGCCAAGGCGAGGGGCAGCGATATCGTGCTCATAGACACCGCCGGTCGTCTGCATACGAAGAAAAATCTCATGGATGAAATTGAAAAGGTCCACCGGGTGGCCGGCAGGAAACAGCCGGGTGCGCCTCATGAAGTGTGGCTCGTTCTAGACGCGACCACAGGGCAGAACGCCATAGCTCAGGCCGAGACTTTCAACCGGTCTATCGAGATCACCGGCATCGTTCTCACTAAACTGGATGGAACCGCCAAAGGAGGGGTGGTGATAGGTATTTCCCATCAGCTGCAGATTCCCATCCTGTTCATTGGTGTAGGGGAGAAAGCCGATGATTTGCGGCCTTTCAACCCGGATCAATTTGTCGATGCCATATTCAGCTGAGAGCGCGGAATGAAACACAGCGGAGAGGCGAAAAATCGGGTCATTTCCACCGAATCGATCCTGCGTTTCGATTCGATCACCGGGTTTGAGTCGAGCCTGGATGAATGTGTCCGCGAATACCGCCTTTTGGTTCAGGTCGACGGGGTTCCTGTCGTAAGGGTCGTTCTTTCCCCATGCATGATTGAGGAATTCGTTGCGGGCTTTCTTCTGAACGAAGGTTTCATAGGGGATCTGGAAGATATAAGATCGATTGAAGTATCGGGAGATACTGCCTTTGTGTCCACTTCGCGGCCGGGGCTGTGGGATGAAAATGAAACGGCCGTGATAGAGTCGACAGGGGCAAGGAGACTACAGACCCGGCCGGACACATGGAACAATAAGCAGCCCCCTTTGCAGCTGGAACCATTGATTACAAGTGCCATGATCCTGCGCTGTATGAAGTCCCTCGATAAGATGCCTGTCCACAGGCGCACCGGCGGAACCCACTGCGCGGTTCTTTTTACGGCGGCGGGAGAGGAGGTTTTCGGTTGCGAGGATATAGGGCGTCACAATGCCGTAGATAAAACGGTTGGAGGAGCGCTTAGGGCCGGAGCCGATCTCAAGCGTTGCTGGCTGGCCGTGGCCGGCCGGCTGGCCGCCGATATGGTAAAAAAGCCCGCTGTCTCCGGTATTCCCCTTATCGTATCGCTGGCAGCTGCCACCTTTGATGGAATCGAACTGGGCAGGCGCAGGGGCCTTACTGTAATCGGCCATTGCAAAAAGGGATCGTTCAACTGTTATTGCCACCCGGAAAGAATTCAGGATTATAAATCCGCCGGTTAAAGTGCCCTCATCCATTCGGCTTTGAGCGGGACATCTCCTTCAAGGGCACGGTCTATAAGGTTCAGAGCCTCCTGCCTGCCTGCAGGGAGCCTGGCTTTTATCGGCAGGTAATTGGATGCGTGGTTCGAAAAGAAAAGACCTCTCGATAGATGGGTGTGGGCGATCATTTCCCTGAGTTCCCTGAGGAGCCCCTCCTGTGAGGGGAGTTGAAATTTACCTGCCAGGTAATCGTCGTGGAGAGGGGTTCCCGGGATCAACATGACAGTTAAAGCCCCAACATAGTTAGGATCCATCCGGGACAGCACATCGCCGGTGGCCCTGGCGTGCTCCAGGGATCGTTCCTTTCCTGCGATTCCGAGCAGCACGGTCACGGATAACTTCATGCCGGCCGCCCTCACCCTGCGCCCCATTTCGACGAGTTTGTCCGCGGTTGTGCCTTTGTGAACCGCTTCAAGCACCTTGTCGTCTCCGCTTTCCACACCGAGGTAAAGAATACCCAGCCGGTGTTCCTTCAATTCCGAAAGTTGCTCGGGGGTTTTCATGGATATGCTTTTTGCATTCGCGTAAGCCCCCACCCGGCGGACCCACGGAAGGTGTGTCTCGATCTGTTCGAGTATCCACATCAGGCGTTTCTGGGGGATGATCAACGCGTCTCCGTCCATAAGAAACACCCGGTCTTGGTGTTTCATGTACCTGGATGCGAACATGATATCGGACATGATTATGTCGTCGCTTTTTATTCTGAACCTTTTGTCTTTGTAGGTTCCGCAGAAGGTGCACTTATTGTGAGAGCATCCCGTGGTGACCTGAAGCAGTATACTCATTGCTTCGCTCGGCGGCCTGATACAGGTGCCTTCATAATGCATTCCGTCGCTTACAGCTTCACATTCCATAGCCCTGTGTCTCCCAATTTTGATGGTATCGTAAAAAGTCAAAATAACGATGTCCTTCGGGATCGGTATCGGACGTTGATCGGCAGCCTTTTCGAACCCGATACCGATTTCGATCCCGACGCCGATAAAGCGGAGATTGTACTTTTTACGATCTTATCATAATTTTATTAATACTTATAAGTTCGTTAAGCAAAAAGTCAATCTTGAGCCCATATCCCATCAAAATTATGACATGTCATTGCGGGAGCGGTTTTCAAATGCGGTCATGCCCGCTTGAGAATATGCCCATTTGCCTATTTGTAAAGCTTTGGGGTGGACAATCCATGCCAAAACGTTAAAATGGTGTCCTCTCCGGATGATGTTTGATACATAAAAATTTGTTGCTTCTATTACACTGAAAAAAGGAAGGAGGAAACATGACCCTCGAAAGTATCATAAAACGCAGGAGCATCCGGTCGTTCACCGACGATCAGGTTTCGGCCGAGCATATCTCTTCATTGATTGAAGCCGCATTGAGGGCACCGTCTTCGATGGGGCATAGACCGTGGCATTTTGTGGTTGTGACGGACAAAGCCTTGCTGAGCGAACTTGCTTCGGCGAAGCCTCACGGGGGTTCTTTTCTCAAAACCGCTCCGCTAGGGATAGCTGTGTGCGCCGACCCCTCGAAGTCGGATGTTTGGGTTGAAGACGTCTCCATCGCCGCGATACTCGTTCAGCTGACAGCAGAATCCCTGGGCCTCGGGAGCTGCTGGGTGCAGCTTCGCAATCGTAAGCACGACGAAAGGAAACCTGCCGGGCGTTTTGCAGCAGAGGTCCTTGGTATTCCAGAGGGGCTGGAGGTGGAATGCATAATAGCGGTTGGTTCTCCCGCTGAGAGTAAACCTCCGCATCCCAGGGAAGAGCTTTTGTGGGCCAGGGTATATTCGAACCGTTATGGTTCGCCGTTTGTTCAGAAGGAATGATTAAAGCATGCAGGGCGGGCCGCTGGGTTGCTGCCCGTCCTTTTCGCGCTGCTTAACGATCGATTCAAAACTGATGGCATCGTAAAAAGTCAAAATAACGATGTCCCTCGGGGTCGGGGTCGCTATCGGGAT
>CAYXDR010000144.1:0-7469 GCA_964463515.1 uncultured Desulfobacteraceae bacterium
CGGAATTGACCCCACACTGCCTATCCATCCGGGTGACAGGCTCATAGTTTTTCCTGGAGGTGGAAGACCGGGCCCGGACATCGAAAAAGATTAGGATGGACGGGAAACCGTGGAAATAAAATGACGGCGTATTTGAAACGCGGTAAATAAATCAAGGAGGTCGCCAATGGCGGTTGAACGAATGGTTTTTGTGGATGGAAACTGGGTTCCATGGGACCAGGCCACCGTTCATATCATGAGTCACAGCTTTGCGCGGGGGTCCGGAATTTTCGAGGTGATGAGCTTTCACGAGACGGCCGCAGGTCCGGCTGTTTTCAGGCTTGATGAACATATCGACAGGCTTTTCAGGAGCGCGCGCTTTCTGGAAATGGAGATACCCATCGCCAAAGAGGGACTTTTCGAAACAGTGAAGGAGGCTGTTCGAAAAAACGGGCTGTCGAGCGGAACTGTAAAAGTGATGTGCTATTATCCCCAATCTGCCTTCGAGATCCTACCGCCTGCCGGAGGGTTGTCAACGGCGGTTTTCGTCATGGACCCAGCCGTTGACCTGGGAGCCGTGCCTCCGGAATTTGACAAGGGAGTCTCTCTTTGTATCAGCAGCTGGCGGAAACTGGATCCTTCTTCCGTTCCGACGGAAGCCAAGGCCGCGGCAAATTATCTGAACGGAATGATGGCGGCGCTCGAGGCTGTTCGACGCGGTTACGACCGGGCCTTGATGAAGGATAGGGACGGAGCCATCGCGGAGAGCGGGACTTCTTCGGTCTTTGTTGTCAAAGACGACACTCTCCTTACGCCTCTGCCGGGAAACATTCTGAGAAGTATTACGCGGAAATCCGTAATCCCCCTTGCCGAGGCCTGCGGCGTAGAAATGGTGGAAGCGCGGATCAGCGAACAAATGTGCCTTGAGGCCGATGAAATGTTCATGTCCAGCACCACCGCCAAAATTCTTCCTGTGAACAGGTTTGAAGACCAGAAATTGGCCGGTGCCGGGGGGGCAGTGACTGCGAAACTCTGGGAGCGCTTCCAGACGATTCTGTCGGGAGAAGATACTGAATTCGCCGGATGGCTTTTCCCTGTAGGTTAAAGAGCAGGAAAGGAAGTTACTCCGGAGGCATAACGTCATAGACGGCTGAATCGAGCCCGATTTCGGCCTCTATGCCGCTGTCGAGAACCGCACGGCGCAACCGTTGAAGGTCGGCTTCGCTTCTATAACGGGGGCTGAGATGAACGAGGACCGTGTGCCGGACTCCCGCGCGTGCCGCGATCCTGCATGCTTCCGACACGGTCATGTGGGTGCTTCTTTCGGCCTCGATAGTTTCGTCGGGGTGAAATGTCGCTTCGATAAAGGCTATGTGAGCATTGTTTAGGAGCGGGTATAGGTTTTTGCACCTGGAGGTGTCCGTTGCAAATGCAAGGGTGTTGCCGGGCCGGGCCGGTCCCAGTACCTGGGAAGGGCTGACCGTGGAGCCGTCTGCGAGGGTAATGGGTTGTCCCCGTTGCAGTTCGGCCCTGAGCGGTCCGGGCGGAACCCCCAAATTTTGAGCCGCCGCGGCGTTGAATTTACCTGGCCGGGGATGCTCTTCGATGCGGTAACCCAGGCAGAATATCCTGTGCGCAAGAGGGAGCCAGCGGATGTGGACTTTTTCATCCTCCCAGGCTGTTTCGCTTTTTTCGTGCCATTCGTGGAAAAAAATTTCAAACCGAGGTGTGTGATTCACCAAAGAAAGGGTTGCGGATACGAATTTTTGAATTCCCGGCGGCCCGATTATCGTCATTGGTCCCGGCTCGGGGTCCTGACCTCTGAGCATAAGCAGGCCCGGAATCCCCAGGCAGTGATCTCCATGCATATGGCTTACCGCCAAAACCTTCAGGCGTCCGGCTGGAATGCCGGCTTTTCTCAATGCCACCTGAGTGCATTCGCCCGCATCAAATAGATAGACGTCTTTTCCGAAACGGACCGCGACCGACGTCAAAAATCTTTCCGGCAGGGGAAGGTGCCCGCCGGAGCCAAGCAGTATACATTTCATTTTTTACCATACATTCGTGTCGAAAGGCGGCCCCGGGGTCGACGGATAAAAGGGCAGTTGGTCAAATTATCCGGGGCCCCAGGTATAGTCCCGAAAGATTTACCCCCTTGGCTTCACGATCCGCCTTGACCGCAGCGGGAAGGCATTCCAGGATGTCTCCCGCAATTACGCCGTCTTCCCCCTTGTCTTCGGCCGCGATGTCACCGGCGGCGCCGTGGACGAGCACAGCTTTTCGGGCGGCGTCTTCCAGTTTCAAACCCAGGCAGTACATCGCGGCGATGGTCCCTGTAAGTACATCTCCAGACCCCGCTGTTCCCATCCCTGAGTTTCCACTCAAGTTTATGAATACCCGGCCTTCGGGCAGGCCTATAATGGAACGCGCTCCTTTGAGCACGATTATGCAATGAAATTTTTTGGCGTATTCGCGCACGGTGGAAACAGGATTTTCTGTTATCTGCTGTACGGGCAGCCCGGTAAGCCTGGCCATTTCCCCGGGGTGAGGGGTCAGTACAGTGGCGTTGTCACGTTTTGAAACGCATGAAATATCCGAAGCGACCGCCGTCAGCCCATCCCCATCGATGACCAGGGGCACTTTCAATCCCGCAGTCAGCTCCCGTACAAGTTTTCCGGTTTCCTCATCTAAGGACACACCGGGCCCTATCACGACAATGTCCATATTTTCAGACAGGGAGGCAAGCGAATCCTTGTTAGTTGCGGAAATGGCCCCAGAGGATGTTTCACCCTGGGGAACGAACACGATTTCTTTACAGGCCGCTGCGACGGGGGGAATAATGGACCGAGGACAGGCGAGGCGTGCATAACCTCCCCCGGCCTTTAAAAATGACATCGCCGCAAAAGAGGGTGCCCCGTAATAGCTTGAAGCCCCGGCAATAAAAAGCGCCTGCCCGAATGATGTCTTGTGCCCGGAGGGGTCCCGGGAAGGAAGCTCCGGGGGATCGTTTACCTCTGTTTCCAGGTGGTCATACAACCCGGGCGGAAACGAAATATGAGTTACGGACAGCTCGCCGCAAAGCCTGCAGCCGGGATAAAGCATGTTGCCCACCTTCGGCAGGCCGAATGTGACCGTGAAGTCAGCCTGGACGGCGGCTCCCATCACACGCCCGGTGTCGCCTGAGACCCCGGAAGGGATATCGAGACTGACCACCGTTTTCCGGCTCTCATTTATGATCTCTATTGCTTCCCGGTATTTGCCTTCGACGGTCCTGGTAAGGCCTGTGCCGAATACAGCATCTACTACCACGTCTGAACCGTCTGTCTGTCTTGTAAATGTTTCAGGATCGTCAAAGGGTTCGATGTCGATCCCCATTGCCAGAGCAATATCCAGGTTGAACCTCGCGGCCCCGCGGTATTTGTCGGGATCCCCGAGAAGAACGATCTGCACGGCTCCCCCGGAAGACAATAGCTTTCGGGCTACCACAAAGCCGTCTCCGCCGTTGTTGCCGGCGCCGCATATGACCATGAACTTTTTCCCGTTAACTCCAATGCGGGAGAGTATGGTGAAATAGGCAGCCTGGCCGGCGTTTTCCATAAGTATTTCCTCTGTTATTCCGAACCGTTCCACCGCACTTCGATCAAGCTCCCTCATCTGTTGCACTGTACTGATTTTCATGACTCCCTTCCTCTGGATTCCCCCGGGCGGCGCCGAACAGGGAACCTTTCTTGACTGGTAAGTCGACGGTTTCTATTCCCCGCCTTTCATCGCTTCCCGGAAAAGCAAGTGCACCATTCAGCGGAGAAGGGCCGAATCAGGCGTCAGCCTCCGGCCACCATTGGGATAAGGTTGATTTTCGACCCGTCAGGAACCAGGGTAGTGCCGAAATTCGGACGGCAGACTATTTCTCCGTTTATTTTAACCACTGCATATGGATACCGATCGCCGAGTTCGTCGAGAAGATCTGAAACGGTCATGCTCTGTTTCCAAGGGATCTTCCTGCTCTGAACTTCGATCATCAATTGGCTCCGCGGGATTCCAGCAGCTCTATGACCTCCGGAAAATCCAGGCCCAGCCGCCTGGCGGTTTCCACGGTGGGGACCCCGTCCTGTGTCCATCCCCGCCGCGCATAGACCGCATCTTTGAGTTTTTCGTAACGGTCCTCACGGAACTTTCTCAGCAACGAGACCTTCTCGTCAGTGCTCTTGCCGGTTATATCGATGCCGTATTCTTCCTGGAGCTGTTTGTCATAGCGTTCGCTTCTGGATTCGTATTCCGCTTCAGTCACCGGACCTACTGCCCGGTAAGGGATGGTGTCATGTTCCCTTCGCCCGAAGCCCATGCGAAGGTTGAAGATCCTTTGAAAATTGTACACTGCTTCACTCATGGCTATCAGGTCGTCGGGGGCGGCTTTCCGGCCGGTGACCGAGGTGAAATACTCCGCGTACCATTCCACGTGTTTTATGACTTTTGCAGGTTCTTCGGTGTCCTTGTTGTCTTCCGGCACTATATCGTTCCAGGGCAGCTTGCACAGCCCGCAAAGGCCGAACCATGTCCGAAACATGGGGAACCAGTGAAGCGCCTCGGCCTTTTGTTCAAATGTGGGCATGAAATTGTGCACCATGTCCAGAAAAATCAGCCATGCTTCGTCGTGCTGGGGTCCTTTGAGGGCAAGGCCGTAACCTCCCTGCTGTGCAAGGGACTCCTTGGTCATGTACTCGGAGAACTCGAGCCCTTTCGATTCCATGCCGATATCTTTCAACATGGCCGGATCTGATCCGTAGTCACGGGCGAAAACCTCCTTCATTTTTCGTATACCGAGGCCTACCACGGCGCCGAATCCTTCACCCCTCGCCATTTGATGAAGGCATTCGAGTGCTGCGATCCTGTTTCCGAAATACAGATCCAGGCCGCCTGTATGAGTGCGATCGATAAGGCCGGTCTCGAAGCATTCCATTACAAAAGCAAGCGCCGTTCCCACGGATATGGTGTCCAGCCCGTAGGTGTCGCAATAAAAATTGATCTCGGCCACGGTGTGAGGGTCGAAAATTCCAAGGTTCGAACCACAGCCGGCGATGGTTTCATATTCAGGCCCGTCCACGAAGACTCTTTTCCCCTTGAAGGGGCCGGTCATGGGAACGAAATCCCTTATTCCATGCGCGCAGGCAACTGTACATCCGACCCAGCACCCGTCAAAGCCTTTGTCAAAAAGACGGCGGTACATCTCCTGGCCGAGGTTGAGGGCCTGAGGATGGCTTCCGTATTGAAAGTTGTGAACAGGGAGGCAGTCGTAGGCGTTCATGATATCCACTATATGAGTTGTTCCGACCCTCGACATTTCGTTTTGTTTTGGGTCGAGCGCTACGATTTCCTGGGCGTGCAGCTTTGCGACTTTCTTGAGGGCAGCTTCATCGGCGGGGTGGTTTGTTTTCATGGAAACCGAGTCCCACCTGGCCACAAGAGCGCGCAGACCTTTGTCTGCGAACACTGTCCCTATGCCTCCCCTGCCGGCCTGTTTGTATCTGACCTTGCCCCTGCCCGAATCATACCACGAAAAATTCAAGCATCCGAGCAGCGTTTTGGCCGCACCGGGGCCGGTTGAAACCACAGAGACATTCTTAGGTTTGCCTTTTCCGAAATGCTCTGTGAGAACCGCCGACAGATCGTATGCCTCTTCGGGAAGGCCGGGCATTTCGAGGATTTTTATGCGTCCTTCTATTCCGTCCACCACCACGACGATGTCCCCGGATGCCTTCCCTGTGATCGACAAGGCATCGAAGCCAGAAAATTTCAGATAGGGCCCGAAATAGCCCCCCACGTTGGAATCCATCACCGAACCGGTGGTAGGGGATAGAGATGTCACGATACTTTTTCCGGATCCAGGGTATGTCGGAGTGCCTCCGAGGGGGCCGGAGGCTATGCAAACCGCGTTTTCTGCGTCATTCCAACTGGTCGACGGGCGCACGGCCTGCCAGAGGAGCCAAAGATCGAATCCTTTGCCTCCGATAAAGACCTGTTTCATTTTTTCAGTCACCGGGTTGAAGGAAACCGTCATATTGGAGAGATCTATGTGAAGAGTCTGTCCGGCATAACCTTTTTCCACCTGAAGCGGAGTATAGTCCAATCCGGCTATTTCTTTTTCCTGCAGAGCGGTCATGGTGCCTCCTTTCGCTGGCATATCTGCTGTATTAATTTTGCCTGACAGGTTGGGATGGAGTGCCCTGTCCGGTTGTATCCCTGCCTTTTTGCTGCGATAAAATAGTTTATTACAATAATTTTGGTCAATCAAGACTGCATTTTTTCATCATGTAAAAAGTTCGTGTCCAGAGAAATCCCTGTCCGGAGAAAAACTGCTGAGCACGATCTCGTCTTCCGCCTTAACCTCCCCCGCGATCAGCCTGTAAAATAACTCCCCCAATCCCGGTCCGAGCATGAAGCCCTGGCCGCACATTCCCGCAGAGAGAAAATAGTTTTGAATCCCGGCCGTTTTTCCGAAGACCGGGAACCCGTCTGGAGTCATGGGGTAGAGGCCGCGCCAGATCCTGCGGATTTTAAGCGGTGCTATCATCGGCATCAGTTCGATCATCCTTGTGGTAATCATCGGCAGGAACCGCGAAGTCGAGCGGTAATCCGTCCCCCACAAAGGCGGGTCCGGGGTGAGGCATGCCATCAGGTGCCCTTCCCTGTTTTGATAGAAATAAAAATTCTTGGAGCCGGGAACGGGGCGCATATCAACTACCATCGGCCCCATGAAAGGCGCGACGGGCTCTGTTACGAGGGCTTCGTGACAATCGGGTTTTACCGGGACATCGACGCCGAGCCTGCGTGATATCTCTCTTGCAGCCGCACCTGCCGCGTTGAGTACGGCCCCGCAGTGAATGGTCCTTTTGTCCGTACGCACGGCGGAGACCACCGCCCCGTCCAGCATAAAATCCTCAACCTTCTCATTGAACGCGAAACAGACCCCGCTTTCAACGGCCTTTCTGTAGGCCGATGCCATAAAAAAAAGGGGAGAAGCGGAGCCGTCGCCCGGGGCGTAAATCGCACCTCTCAGACCGTTCATTTTGATCCCCGGCACAAGGGATCTGTACTCTTCCGGCGTTATCCACCGGACATCGGCGCCTGTGCCGGCCTGAAGGGTCATGGCACTTTTGAGAACGTTTTCTTCTTCTTCGCGATAAGCCGGATAGGAATAGCCGTTGGCGGACCAGAGTATGTCATCCCCGGTTTCGTCGAGCCATCCGGAGAATATCTGAATGCTCCGGGTGCACACAAGCATTTTGCCCCTGTCTGAATGAGTGGCTCTGACTCCGCCTATGGCTTTTTTGTTTTCCCCTTGGCCCGGCGAGAAATGAGGATCGACCACAAGGACGGATATCCCGGCTCTTGCGCAGGCCAGAGCGGCCGGTACGCCAACTGAACCTGCTCCGACGATCACCAGATCATAAGTTGTACTCATTTACAATCCTCCCGTTTTGCTCCTGCCAATA
>CAYXDR010000145.1:0-314 GCA_964463515.1 uncultured Desulfobacteraceae bacterium
CGAATGCAGGAAAACCCAGCCTGCCATGATTGAAATAGTCCCAGGCCACCAGGTGGCCTGCCACAAATATGCAAAAGGCGGTAAAGGCTGCGCATGAATAGCTCGAAAATTCTGGAAATCAGGGACCTCCAAACCTGCTTTAACACCCCTGAAGGCCTTGTCCGGGCCGTGGACGGCGTCAGCATGGAGATTGAAACGGGGCGGACACTGGGAGTTCTAGGCGAAAGCGGGTGCGGCAAGAGTGTGACCGCCCTGTCCGTTATGGGCCTTCTGCCGAAACCCCAGGGCCGAATTCATGGAGGATCCATCTTTTT
>CAYXDR010000145.1:324-6561 GCA_964463515.1 uncultured Desulfobacteraceae bacterium
GCAAAGACCTGGCCCGGGAATCATCCAGGTCGCTCCGGGCGTTACGGGGAGCGGAAATGGGCATGATTTTCCAGGAACCCATGACCTCTCTCAATCCGGTATATACGGTCGGAGAACAGATTTCCGAAGCGTTTTTCATTCATGAACGTCTTCCCAAAAAGATCGGTCTGCAAAAAGCCGTGGATGCACTTTCTCAAGTGGGCATTCCCTCGCCAAGGCAACGCATCCACGAATATCCTCATCAACTCTCCGGGGGAATGCGGCAACGGGTCATGATCGCCATGGCCATGGCCTGCCGCCCCAAGCTGCTTATCGCCGACGAGCCCACCACCGCTCTGGATGTGACCATTCAGGCCCAAATCCTGGACCTCATGCTCGAACTCCAGGAGCAAATCGGTATGAGCATTATGATGATCACCCACGACCTGGGAGTGGTGGCGGAGATGAGTGATCAGGTTGCGGTTATGTACGCAGGGAAAGTGGTTGAACAGGCACACGTGGATATCATCTTCGATGCTCCGGCCCATCCCTATACCCGGGGATTGATGAGATCCATTCCCAGGCCCGGCAGAAAATTCAAGTACGGTAAGCAGCCTCTTGCGGAGATTCCTGGTATGGTGCCGGGGCTGATCGACCCGCCTCCGGGCTGTTTGTTTGCGCCGCGCTGCGATCAGGCATTTGAACGGTGCCGCATTGAAATGCCGCCGCTGTTCATGGTTGAAGACCAGCCTGGTTACAGTCACGGTGTCAGATGCTGGAAGGCCGAATCAACGGCTCAAAAAACCTGAAACACAAGGAGGTCGAACATGAACACCAAAAATTTTATGAGGACCGCTCTGCTGGCCGTATGCCTTTTGATCTTCGGCCTGTCGGCCAAACCGGCCGTTGCCAAGGACAAGCTCATCTGGGCCGTGGACAGCAAAATTCCCACCATGGACATCTACGACACCACATCACTGAATCTGACCAACATCTACTACATGGTTTCTGACGCCCTGCTGGAAAGGGACCTGGACACCCTGGAACTTAAACCCAATCTGGTCACCGAATGGCAGCGTCTTGATGATACGACCTGGGAGTTCAGACTCAGAAAGGGTGTGAAATTTCACAACGGAAATCCTCTGACTGCGGAGGATGTCCGCTACACCCTCATGGACCGCATCCTGAATCCCGAGCTGAAATCGCGCCAGGCTCCGGGTTTCAAATTCATCGAGGATGTCGACGTCATTGACGAGCACACCTTTCATATTATCACCAAGGGCCCCTACCCATTGACCGCCAAACGCCTTCACACCTTTTTCCCCTATGACAAGGAGTGGTGTGAATCCGTCGGCGAAGAGACCATTGCCGAAAAGCCCATGGGCACAGGCCCTTACACTTTTGTCAAATGGGACCGCGGCTCCACGGTCGTGCTGACCGCCAACCCGGACTACTGGAAAGAAGGGTTGCCCAAAATAAAGGACGTGGTGATCCGGGTAATTCCTGAACAGTCAACCCGCATCGCTGAACTGCTTAACGGCGGGGTGGATCTCGTATCCAAGCTCGATCCAGACAAATGCGCCATGGTGGAAAAAAACAAGGGGACCAAGGTCCTGGAAACCCCGTCCCATCGCATCACCTTCTGGCAGTTTGATTCCACGGGAAGGGCCGGGGATACTCCTTTCACCGACAGGCGGGTCCGGCAGGCTGTCTGCCATGCCATTGACCGGCAAAAGATTATCGATGTCATGTTCCAGGGCCACAGCAAACTTTTGAACACCTGCCTCAGCCCTTTTGATTTCGGATACAACCCTGATATCACGTGGTACGAATACGACCCGGAAAAGGCCAGGTCCCTGCTGGCCGAGGCTGGATATGCAGACGGCTTTGAAGCGGATGTCATGTTCTACTACCCGGTATCCAGGCAATTCAATGAAGCCGCAATGGGGTATCTCGAAAAAGTGGGAATTTCATTGAAATTCAAAAACTACGTGGGCAACATAGGGCAGGCCATCAAAGTGCGCGATGGAGGTAAATCCAAGGATATCGGACATTTCGGCTGGGCCTCTTACATGCTTCTGGACGCAGACGGCCTGCTTCCCTTCTGGTTCGGCGAAGGCTCCAAGAAGAATTATTCCAATGATCCCAAACTCGCCGCCTGGGTTGAAGAAGCCCGCTACTCCTTTGATTCCGAGCGCCGCCTCGAAATCTACAAAAAGGTTCAAAACAGGGTGAAAGAGCAGGTCTACTGGATGCCGGTCAATGTTATCAACAGCATCTTCGGCGCAAACGAGGCCCTGAGCCTGACTCTGCCTGTAAACGAGACCCTTATGCTTAAGTTTGCGGAATTCAAATAATTTTTAAATGGAAACCTCGTTTCCAAAACCCGCTGCCAGGCGAGCCGATGCAGTGCGCCATGCTCACGCACCGGCTTCGTCTGCATGGAAAATTGCTAAAGAGGCCGGATCCATGAAAATCGATCGTGTAGATATAATCCATGTCCGTATACCGCTTGTAATTCCTTATGAAACCAGCTACACGCCGAACAGAAACGTCGACAAGCTCATCGTCAAGGTCTATACGCCGGATTGCAAAATTTACAGTGAATGCGTATGCAAGGACAGGCCCGATTCAACCTATGAAACTCCCGAGACGGTCCGGGCTTTGCTGAAGTACTTTCTGCTCCCCAGGATAATGGATAGGCCCCTGAGCGGGGTGGCCGACTTCCAGGCCAGGATCAGGCCAATAAAAGGGCATAACATGGCCAAGGCTGCCTTGGAAAATGCGGTCTGGGCCTATGAAAGCCAAAAACAACAAATGGCACTTTCTCGCCTATTAGGGGGCAGTAAGACGAAGGTACCCGTGGGCATGGGGATAGGGATTCAGGAGGACACCGACCGGCTTCTGGATTTAGTGGAAAGGTATCTGGAAGCCGGCTTCAGGCGGATCAAGCTGAAGATAAAGCCTGGTTGGGACATCCGGCCTGTAGAAACGGTTCGATTCGCCTATCCCGACCTGGAACTTATGGTGGATGCCAATAATGCCTATGAATATCCGCGGGACCTGGGGATCCTTCGTGCACTTGACGATTTCGGCCTGTCCATGATCGAACAGCCCCTAACCTATGAAGACCTGCACCGCCATGCCAGGCTCCAGGCCCAACTCGCCACTCCGATTTGCCTGGACGAATCCATTGTTTCGCCTTATCAGGCCGAGATCGCAGCTGAAATCGGGGCCTGCCGGATCATTAACATCAAGCAGGGCAGGGTGGGCGGACTGAGTGCGTCCAGGGCCATCCACGATATCGCCAGTGCCCATGGGTTGACCTGTTGGGTGGGGCAGATGATTGAGACAGGAGTTGGTTTGAACTTCGGGCTGGCTGTGGCCGCTCTGGACAACTGCATCCATCCAAACGACACCCTGCCCACCGAATTTTATGCAGCCGACGACATCATCAGCCCCAGGATGAAGCTCAATGCGGATTCCACTGTGGACGTTCCCTCCAGACCCGGCCTGGGGGTGAGCGTCGACGAACAGCAACTTGCCCGCTACACCGTGGCCAGAGAGGTGATTCCGGGGTAGTTTCGGCCTCAAACGAGGGCATCTAAAACAGTCCTGACCGCCGGGTAGATTTCAGCATCTTCGCTTTCCGTGGCTCCTGCAAAATTCAGGGCCTCGATCCCATTTTCGGAAATCCAGAGACGTATCAGATCTACAGCTCCTTCCAGGTACGCAGCATCCGCATCAATATGAATCCAGGCTTTTCCGTGTTTTTCAGCCATTTCAGGCTCCTTTGGAAAGAAACGCGGATGGAAAAAAGTTTTGGTCTCTTTGATCAGGAATGCTATGGTAATGAACTAAAATTCCTTGTCAATGGTAACTGGATGTGAAAAAAAATCATGTGCGGCGGATCGAGGCCTCGGCCCTGATTTCGAGGTTTATAGTGGAGTTTGATAGATGCAGCAAGGACGGATATACTAAATGGAGAGAGGTTAGCGGGAAGTCTCCGGAGGGTACCGGTTTCAAAGGTCCGGGAACATAAAGGTGATAAGCATGACAGACAAGCCGACTTACGAAGAGCTGGAGAATCGTGTTCGGGAACTGAAGAGGGCTGAATTAGACCGCAAAAATGCCGAGGAGGCATTGCGGGAGAGCGAGGAGAAGTACCGCAGGATTTTTGAAAACTCGGTGGTCGGCTTTTTTCGGAGCACGCCCGAAGGACGCTTTCTTGAAGTAAATGCGGCCTTCGCCCGCATGTTGGGTTATGAATCCCCCGAGGACCTTGTTTCTACAATTACCGACATCGCGACACAGTACTACGTAAACCCCCAGGACCGCGAAAAGTATAAGGCCGCCTTGCTGGAACAAGGGCACGTGGAAAACTTTGAATTCCGCGCAAAATGCAAAGACGGGGTGGAAATATGGGTTTCCAACAGCACCCGGGCCTTTTTCAACGGGGACGGAGAGGTTGCTTTCCAAGAAGGTATTGTTGTCGATATCACCGAACGTAAACTGGCAGAGGAAATGCTGGGGGAAAGCGAGCGCCGCATGAGCCAGATTATTGAATTCCTGCCGGATGCAACCTTTGCCATCGACATCCAAGGAAAGGTTACGGCCTGGAACAAGGCCATGGAGGCGCTCACGGGTATAAGGGCTTCGGAAATACTGGGAAAAGGCGGCTATCTCTATGCCGTTCCCTTTTATGGAGAGCCCAGGCCAGTCCTGATTGACATGGTTCTTACCCAGGATCAGAAGATGACGTCTTTATACCCCTCATTTCGAAGAGAAGGGGATCGGTTGTTTTCGGAGTTGTACCTTGCCGATTTTATGGGCCACGGGCCTACCTGGCATTGGGTTACTGCATCACCTCTCTACAACCCCGATGGTCGGATCGTGGGCGCCATCGAATCCAGCCGCGACATCACCAGGCACAAGCAGACAGAAGAGGCACTGCGTGAGAGAAACAAGGAACTCACCTGCCTGCAGCGTATACGTGATTTTTTGGACGAAAACCTCCCAATTGGAGAGATCTGCAGAAGGGCAATCGAGTCCCTGGCCCAAGGCATGCATTTCCCGGAATCCGCCCTTCCCGTCATAACCCTGGATGGTGAGCGATACGGCTTGGTCGAAGAGGAGGCCGAGCCGGACAACGGCATCCACGCGGACATAAATGTGGGTGGAGAGAAGGTCGGCCGCATGTCAGTTTTCTACCGGAAAGACGAATCATTTCTGCTGCCCGAGGAACAGAATCTTCTTGAAAATGCTTCAAAAATCTTGAGCCACTACCTGGAGCGCATATACGCACAGGAAGAACTGCATGAAAGGGAGAATCGGCTGCAGTTGGCTTTGCGCGGGGCGGATTTGGGAACCTGGGACTGGAACGTCCAGACCGGGCGGGTTTCATTCGACAGGCGGTGGGCCGAGATGCTTGGCTACAGGCTGGAAGATATCGAGCCGACTTTAAGCTCATGGGAAAGGCTGGTACATCCCGAGGATCTGCCTTCGGTAAAGAGGTCTCTGGCCGCCCATCTGTCGGGCAGGACGGAATTTTATGAGACCGAACACAGAGAAAGGCACAAGTCGGGGAAGTGGATCTGGGTTCTGGACAAGGGCTGTATCCTGGAGAGGGATTCCTCGGGACGGCCCTTGCGGGTCTGCGGGACGCACCTGGACATAACCAGCCGTAAACTCGCCGAGAGGGAAGATCTGGCCAACAGGGTGCGGTTGGAAATCATACACAAGATTTCTACCATGACGGATGCAGACGAAAAAGATATCTGTGATCTTGTTGTAGAAGCCATGGTGGACATGACGGGGAGCTCCGTGGGTTTTCTCGGGTTTTTGTCTGATGATGAGGCTGCGATGAAAATTCAGGCGTGGTCTTTATCGGCAATGGCCGAATGCGCGATACATGACAAGCAGGTTGAGTTTTCTGTCGATCAGGCAGGGCTTTGGGCGGAGTCTGTCCGAAATCGAAAACTGGTGGTGTTAAATGACTACAACGAACCTCACCCTGCCAGGAAAGGCTGCCCGGAAGGCCATATTCAGATTTTCAGGTTTATGACCGTGCCGGTTTTCGACAGCGGGCGTATCGTTGCTGTGGGTGTAGTGGGCAATAAGCATGACCCCTACGAAGATGCCGATGTTCGCCAGTTGGTGCTTCTGCTTGAAAGCTGGTGGGAGCAGGTCAGGCTCAGGCGGATGGACCAGGAAAAACAGGCACTCCAGAGCCAGCTGGTTCAGGCCCAGAAGATGGAA
>CAYXDR010000145.1:6582-7456 GCA_964463515.1 uncultured Desulfobacteraceae bacterium
CATGATTTCAACAACATGCTGGGGATAATTCTCGGTCATACGGATATGGCCTTGAGATACGTGGGTACTGATCAACCCGCGTATTCGGATCTCAGGACGATCAGAAAAGCCAGCAAGCGATCCGCGGATCTTGTCCGGCAGCTACTGGCATTCGCCCGCAAACAGACCATTTCACCCAGAGTTCTTAACCTGAATGATACCGTTGAAGGTATGCTGAAGATGATCCGCCGAATTATAGGAGAGGATATCCAACTATTATGGCATCCGGGTGCCGACTTGTGGCCGGTCAATATGGATGCAGCCCAGATTGACCAGATTCTTGCAAACCTGTGCGTGAACGCCAGAGACGCAATAGACGGAGTCGGAAAAGTCACGATAGAGACGGGCAATGTTACGTTGGGTGAAGATTACTGCGATCATCATGTAGGAGCCACTCCGGGAGATTACGTGTATTTGGCTGTAAGTGACGACGGCAGCGGAATGGACAGGGAAGTCCTGGACAAATTGTTCGAGCCTTTTTTCACGACCAAGGAGGTTGGCAAGGGCACAGGCCTTGGGCTTCCGACAGTTTACGGCATCGTCAAACAGAACCAGGGGTGTATTAATGTTTACAGCGAGCCCGGTCAGGGAACCACTTTCAGAATCTATATCCCAAGGCACCAGGGGGAGGTTGAAAACAGGGGGCGGCAGGACATTGAAGAATTGGTTCGTGGGGGTCATGAAATAGTACTCCTGGTCGAAGACGAACCTACGCTTCTTAAAATGGGAAAGACCGTGCTTGAAAAGCTGGGGTACACCGTGCTTTCTGCAGGGTCTCCGCGGCAGGCGCTCGAGATCGCGGAAAAACATATTAATGGAATTCACCTGCTGATAA
>CAYXDR010000146.1:0-7422 GCA_964463515.1 uncultured Desulfobacteraceae bacterium
TGACCGGCGATCAAGGTGAGTTCTTCAACACCCGCATCGAGTACCTTGATGTTCTGGATGGCCTCGCCCAGCCCCATGTTCAACACGACTGCTTTGATACGAGGGGCGGCCATTATACTCTCGTAGCCGAACTCCTTCATCATCGCCGGAACCACTTCCGATAAATATTTTTCCTTTAATCGAGACAAAGATCCCTCCTCAACCCTCATAACCTTACGCTGGAGCCAATTATCTATCCATAGGTTCGTTGCATTTTTTGCACACGCGCACCTTGGTATTATCCTCCAGCGTACGCATGCCCACCCGTGTGGCTTCGGTGCACCTGTTGCATACGATCATCACGTTTGAAATGGCAACAGGGTTTTCCTTTTCGATAATTCCACCCTGGGCGGTTTGGGCACTCGGCTTGGCATGTCGCTTGACAACATTGACCTTTTCGACAAGCACACGCCCCTTCTCGGCATCAACCTTCAGCACGCTGCCTATCTTCCCTTTATCTTTTCCGGCGACGACAATCACCTTGTCGTCTTTTCTGATCCTGGGACGTTTAACTTTCCTCACGGTATCGACTCCGCTCACGCTCTGCCGACTCTCCTGAGTACTAAAGCACTTCAGGGGCCAGTGAAATAATTTTCATGAAGTTCTTCGCCCGCAGCTCCCTGGCCACAGGCCCGAAAATCCGCGTCCCGATGGGTTCCTTCTGCTGGTTGATCAGCACAGCCGAATTTTCGTCAAACCTGATATAAGAACCGTCCTGCCGCCGGATCTCCTTCGCGGTCCGCACGACTACGGCTTTTGCCACATCGCCCTTTTTTACTTTGGAATTAGGCATGGCTTCCTTCACCGAAACAACAATAATATCCCCGACGCTGGCATATCGCCTTTTGGAGCCTCCGAGCACTTTTATACATAGCAAGAGCTTAGCCCCTGAATTGTCAGCAACCTTCAATTTCGTTTCAGTCTGAATCATTTTTCCGGCTCCAACAAGTCCCCGTCAGGCATTAACCCCCAACGAGCACCAACCAACGAATTCGTTACTCCAAAGCTTCCCGTTCAATCCTTGAAATCACCAGCCAACGCTTTTTCCTGCTTATGGGTCGGCTTTCGATGATTTGCACTCTGTCCCCAACACGGCACACGCCTTTAGGGTCATGTGCCATGTACTTGGCCCGCCGTCTGACAAACTTTCTGTAAACACGATGTTTGCTCAACCGTTCCACCAAAACAACCACGGTCTTTTCCATCCTGTCGCTGATAACCGTGCCGAAAAGTTTCCTTCGCGATCCACGCTCTGCCATTACTCCCTCGCCCTATTCATCTGTGCCGGAAACGGCCTTTTCACGAAGCACGGTCTTGACCCGCGCCAGGTCACGTTTCGTTTTGACAATGATAGCCGTGTTCCCGAGCTGCCCTGTCGCCTTCTGAAATCTCAGGTTAAACAGCTCCTCGGACAATTCCCTGGCCCTGCCATCAAGTTCGTCCAGCCCAAGGTCCCTCAATTCATTAGCCTTCATGCTTCGGTGCTCCTGCTCACAAATCTTGTGGCAAAGGGAAGTTTATGCCCGGCGAGCCGAAAGGCCTCACTGGCAACTTCGGCATCCACACCTTCAAGCTCGTACAAAACACGCCCCGGTTTAACCACGGCAACCCATCCTTCCGGTGCACCCTTGCCTTTTCCCATTCTGGTCTCAGCCGGCTTTTTACAAATCGGCTTGTCCGGAAAAACCCGGATCCATACCTTTCCACCGCGCTTGACATGCCTGGTTACCGCAATTCGGGCCGCCTCGATTTGATGGGCGCTCATCATCCCGCATTCCATCGCCTGCAGTCCAAAATCACCGAATTCCAGGCTGGAACCGCGCAGCGCTTTCCCCCGCATTCTTCCCTTTTGCTTCTTACGATATTTTACTTTCTTTGGGCTAAGCATTGGACGATCCTATCGATTAACATAACAATTTAAATCACCAAAAAAACTACCGCTTGTCAGGCAATATTTCGCCTTTGAAAATGGTAACTTTTACCCCTATAACACCGTATGTGGTAAACGCCTCGGCAAAACCGTAGTCTATATCGGCCCGCAATGTATGAAGCGGCACCCGGCCTTCCCTGTACCATTCTCGTCTTGCCATCTCGGCACCACCGAGCCTGCCGGCGCATGAAATCTTTATTCCCAAGGCGCCGAGCCGAAGCGCTGAAGTCACCGCCTTTTTCATGACACGTCGGAAAGCCATCCTTCTGACCAGCTGCATGGCAACGCTTTCAGCCACTAGCTGAGCCTCTACTTCGGCCTTTCGCACTTCCTGGATATCGATTATTACTTCGCGTTTTACGTGATTCTCAATATCCTTTTTCAACTTCTCTATTTCAGAGCCTTTTTTGCCGATGATTATTCCCGGCCGGGCAGTGTGCAGCCTGATCCTGACCTTATTCGCCGCCCGCTCGATCTCTATTCTCGCTACTCCCGCCTGATTGACCCGCTCTTTCAAAAACCGCCGGATACGATGGTCCTCATAAACATATTTACTGTATTCCCTGCCGGCGAACCACCGTGAGTCCCAGTTTCTATAGCTTCCCAATCTGAAACCGACTGGATGCACTTTTTGTCCCAAGATTATCCTCCACTAATAATAGTAGTACCGTCGCAAAAGGGATTCATTGCCGCTTACAATTCATCCAGAATCACCGTCAAATGACTGGTCCGCTTCCTGATCCTGGTAGCCCTGCCCTGGGCCCTGGGACGCCACCTTTTCAGTGTAGGGCCCTCGTTTCCATAGATCGTCTTGATATAAAGCGAATCCACATCACAGTCATTGTTGTGCTCCGCGTTGGCCACGGCCGAATCTATTACCTTCTTGATCAGGCTGGCGCTCTTTTGCGGAGCATATGTCAGCATGAGCAGAGCATCCTCGACCCTCTTGCCACGCACTTCGTCCATCAGCAGCCTGGCTTTTCTTGGTGATATCCTAACAAAACGTGCTTCAGCTTTTGTCTCCATGACAGTCATTTCTCCGGATCGAGCCAACAGCCCTTACTTCTTTTTGCCTTTGAGTTTGCTTTTCTTATCACCGGCATGGCCGTAAAAATTTCTCGTCGGGGAAAATTCACCCAGCTTGTGCCCGACCATATCCTCGGTTACGAATACCGGAAGGAATTTTCTGCCGTTATGAACGGCGAACGTGGCGCCAACAAACTCCGGCAGAATGGTCGATCTTCTCGACCACGTCTTTATGATCTTTCTGCTCATTGATTCGCTGGTTGCCTGAACCTTCTCCATCAAATGCTCATCGACGAAAGGTCCCTTTTTAAGCGATCTTGGCAAAACGCTTCCTCCTTGTACTATTTTCGCCGGGCAAAAGCCTAGAAATCGACGAAATTAAAGCCCCCTAAACAAAAATACCATTCAAACATTCAACATCCATCCAGCTACTTCTTGCCGCGACGCCTTACAATCATCCTGTCGCTGGACTTTTGGTTCCTCGTCCTGTAGCCCTTGGTAGGAACACCCCAAGGTGTAACCGGGTGCCTGCCTCCGGAGGACTTCCCTTCTCCGCCTCCGTGGGGATGATCGACGGGGTTCATCGCCACTCCCCTGACACTCGGTCTTTTCCCGAACCAACGGCCCCTTCCGGCCTTTCCTATTGATTTTTTCTCGTGTTCGAGATTGCCTACCTGGCCGACGGTGGCTCGGCAGTCAAGGTGAATCATTCTAACTTCCCCGGAAGGTAATTTGATCTGGGCATATTTGCCTTCCTTTGCCATCAGCTGGGCAGACCCGCCCGCACCTCTAACAAGCTGACCCCCGTGGCCTATATGGAGCTCGATATTATGCACATGAGTTCCCAGAGGCATCTCCCTCAGCGGCAGGGCGTTTCCGACTCGGACTTCGGCCCCCGGCCCGGACATCACCCTATCACCCGGCTTCAGACTGTTCGGCGCAAGCATATAGCGTTTTTCACCGTCTGCATAGTGAAGCAGCGCAATCCTAGCCGAACGGTTCGGGTCGTACTCGACGGACGCCACCCGCGCCGGCACACCATCTTTGTTACGTCGAAAATCGATGACCCGGTATTTGCGTTTATGACCACCGCCCCTGTGTCGCGTAGTGATCCTACCGAAGCAATTTCTTCCGCCTGACTTCGGCAGCGACTTCACGAGACTTTTCTCGGGACTCGTCCGGGTTATTTCCTCGAAGTCCGAATAACTCTGAAATCTTCTGCCCGGTGATGTCGGTTTACTAGTCTTAATGCCCATGATAACGACTCCGTGAAATTCCGGTAAAACCGGAAAACCTACATTCCTTCAAAAAATTCCACATTTTCACCAGGTGCCAGGCGGACCACGGCTTTCTTCCAATCCGACTTCTTCCCGATGTTTCTTCCCATCCTGCGCTTCTTGCCCCGTACGTTCATTGTGCGCACATCAAGCACCCTGGTCTTGAGCAGCTTCTCCACCGCCTTACGAATCTCTATCTTGTTGGCATCTGGATGAACCTTGAATGTCACCTGGTTGGAGGTTTCCTTTTGTACGGTGGACTTTTCCGTTATCCGGGGCTCCATTACTATCTGATAAATGTCCACTATGAAACCAATGCCTCCTGTAGCTTTCCTATCACCGACTTTTCGATCATCAAATGATCATGGGTCATGATGTCATATACGTTAAGGCCCTCGGCCTTCAACACTTTCACCCATGGAACGTTGCGCGAGGAGCGGTCAAGGCCCTCTTCCATTTCCGAAGTGACGACCAGTGCCTTTCTGACATCAAAATTCTTCATTGCGCCGGCAAAGGTCTTTGTCTTTCCGTCCGGGATCGATAATCCGTCCACAACAATCAATTTTTCTTCGCCCAGCTTATCGCTGAGAGCCATACGCAGCGCGCTTCTCCGAACCTTCTTAGACACCTTTCGATCGTAACCCCTGGGATGCGGGCCGAACACCACCCCGCCTCCCCGCCTTGTCGGGGAAGAAGCATCGCCTACACGAGCACGCCCGGTTCCTTTCTGGCGCCACAACTTGGAACTCGAATGGTCTACATCGGAACGTCCTTTAACCGAAGCAGTACCAGCCCTGCGCCGGGCTAACTGTGCCACCACCACTTCGTGCAATACATGCTTTTTCACCGGCACTTCGAAAACCGCTTCGGGCAGCTCGATTTCGCCGACCTTTTCCTTTTCCAAATTATATACGTCCACTAAAGCCATTTCGCCTTCGACCTTCCTACCGCGCCTATAAAACTTTGGCGATTTCGATCAAACCGTTCTTGGCCCCCGGCACGGCCCCCTTGACCAGCACCACATCCATCTCGGGCCGAACATCTATCACCATCAGATTTTTGACCGTGGTTCTCTGCGTACCCATTCTGCCGGGCATCTTTCTACCTTTATATACGCGGCTCGGTGTGGCACTGCACCCTATCGAACCGGGTACACGGTGAGACCGGCAGCCGTGCGTGTCACGCCCTCCGGCGAAACCCCAGCGCTTCACGACGCCGGCAAAACCCCGGCCCTTGCTCTTCCCCGCGACAGTCACCACATCGCCCGGCTCGAACACATCGGATGTCAGAGCTTGGCCCAATTCGAAAGCATCAGGGTCGTCGACACGGATCTCCCGCAGGTGCGAGAAGCATTTTCCGTCTACCGCCTTGAAGTGCCCACGGAGCGGCTTATTCGTCCGCTGCTCTTTCTGCTGTTCGTAGCCAACCTGAATCGCGTTGTAACCGTCTTTTTCGGCCGATTTCTTTTGAGTCACGACACAGGGCCCCACTTTCAGGACCGTTATGCCTATACTCTGCCCATCTCCGATAAAGAGCCTCGTCATACCAAGTTTTTTGCCGAAAAGCTTTTTGACCATAACTCAGATATCCCCCGCACCTCGCCGTCGCTTTCGTTACAGAGCCTTGACTTCCACATCAACCCCGGCGGCCAGATCCAGCCTCATCAGCGCATCCACCGTCTGCTGCGTGGGTTCCAGGATATCGAGCAGGCGCTTGTGGGTCCTGATCTCGAACTGTTCCCGCGATTTCTTATTCACGTGCGGCGAGCGCAATACACAGTACTTGTTTATCACGGTCGGCAACGGTATCGGCCCGGCCACCCGCGCACCGGTTCCCCGCGCCGTCTCCACTATTTCCATAGCCGATTGATCCAGCAGCTTGTGGTCGTAGGCCTTTAAACGGATTCGGATCTTCTGATTGGCTATCATCGCCTCACCCTCTATTCAATGATCTCGCTTACCACTCCGGCACCAACCGTCCTGCCGCCTTCACGAATCGCGAAGTTAAGCTCCTTCTCAAGTGCTATCGGCATGATAAGGTTGATCTCAAGCGGTACATTGTCCCCCGGCATCACCATCTCAACTCCCTCAGGCAGCGTTACCACTCCAGTCACATCCGTAGTCCGAAAATAAAACTGCGGCCGGTAACCATTGAAAAACGGCGTATGCCGCCCGCCTTCTTCCTTCGCAAGTATATAGGCCTCCGCCTTGAACTTGGTGTGCGGCGTGATGGAACCCGGCTTTGCCACAACCTGGCCCCGCTCAACATCATCCCGCTTCGTGCCACGAAGCAAAACTCCTATGTTGTCCCCGGCCTGACCTTGATCCAGAATCTTGCGGAACATCTCGACACCAGTGCAAACCGTCTTCATCGTCTTCTTGATACCGACAATCTCCACTTCCTCGCCTACCTTGATCACTCCACGCTCAACACGACCCGTAACAACCGTCCCTCGACCGGATATCGTGAAAACATCCTCTATCGGCATCAAAAACGTCTTGTCCGTGTCTCGAACAGGCTCCGGTATATATGCATCAACCGCGTCCATCAACTCAAATATACACTTCGCTTCCTCTGAATTAGGATCATCCGACTCAAGCGCCTTCAACGCACTGCCCCTGATTATCGGTATGTCATCCCCAGGAAACTCGTACTTCGTCAGAAGCTCCCTCAGCTCAAGCTCTACAAGCTCTATCAACTCCTCATCGTCTACCATGTCACACTTGTTCAAAAACACGACAATGCTCGGAACTCCTACCTGCCGCGCCAGCAGTATATGCTCACGCGTCTGAGGCATCGGACCGTCATCCGCACCCACAACCAGTATCGCCCCGTCCATCTGAGCCGCACCAGTAATCATGTTCTTGATATAGTCCGCGTGACCAGGGCAGTCCACATGCGCATAATGACGATTTCCCGTCTCGTACTCAACATGCGCCGTCGCTATCGTGATACCACGCGCCTTCTCCTCAGGCGCCCTGTCTATCTGATCATACGATACATAACTCGCCATCCCCCGGCTGGAAAGATGCTTCGTTATCGCCGCCGTCAACGTCGTCTTGCCGTGGTCTATATGCCCTATCGTTCCCACGTTTACATGCGGCTTCGTCCTCTCAAATTTTTTCTTCGACATCTCCATCCTCCTCGACG
>CAYXDR010000147.1:0-7417 GCA_964463515.1 uncultured Desulfobacteraceae bacterium
GTTGTGACCAAGGCAAAACGCTCGATCGCAGGCTTCAAGCTTCGTCAGGGTATGCCCATTGGGTGCATGGTGACCTTGCGACGAGGGCGGATGTATGATTTTCTGGACAAACTTTTCAACATTTGCCTGCCCAGGGTCCGTGATTTCAGAGGACTATCCCCAAAGGTATTTGACGGACGGGGAAATTGTTCCATCGGCATCAAGGAGCACATAATTTTCCCGGAGATCAACTATGACAAGATCGAGGGGACGAAAGGGCTGAATGTGTCTATAGTTACAAGCGCCGAGACGGACGCGGAGGGTCTTTTTTTGATGAAACAATTAGGGATGCCGTTCCGAAGCTAGATCAAGGGAGGAAGCTTTGGCCAAAAAGTCGCTTATCGCAAAAGCAATGAGGAAACAAAAGTTTACCACACGGGCATATAACAGGTGCCCTATCTGCGGGAGAAGCCGGGCGTTCCTCAGAAAATTTGGAATATGCAGGATTTGCTTCCGGAACATGGCTTCCAGGGGCGAGATCCCGGGTGTAGTTAAATCAAGCTGGTAGATTGAAAGTTTGCAGGGCATGAGCCCGTAAGAGGTTGCGGAAATGACAATGACTGATCCAATAGCCGATATGCTTACCCGGATTCGGAATGCGGCGAGGGCTTCACAGGACTCGGCGGATATTCCTGCTTCGCGGTTCAAGATAAATATAGCCAAGGTTTTGAAAACTGAAGGTTATATTAAAAACTTCCGGATTGTCTCGGACGGCAGGCACAGGGTGATCCGGGTCTTTTTGAATTACGACGAGCATGGCCAGCCTGTAATCGGCGGCTTGAAACGCATAAGCAAACCCAGCTGCAGGGTTTACTGCCGAAGTGATCAAATTCCCTCGGTTCTGGGTGGTTTCGGCGTTAGTATCGTATCGACATCCAGAGGTTTGTTGACGGATAGACAGGCGGGAGAGCTGGGCGTCGGCGGGGAAGTGATCTGCTCGGTCTGGTAGTGTGAGCTGGCTGCCGCACTTTGTATAGAGCTTATTGGAAATTTTGAGGAAGTATCGTGGAGGATCTGGATGTCACGCGTTGGTAAAAGGCCTATAACGATACCTGATGGTGTCGACGTGGTTCTGGAAGGGGATTCGGTTAAGGTTAAAGGGCCGAAGGGTGAGCTGCGAAGGCGGATTCATCCCAATATAAAGGTCGAGATGGACGGTGAGACGATAACCCTCACGCCGGGAGACGAAAGTAAGGAATCCATGTCGCTGTACGGGCTTTCGAGAATGCTGGTCTACAACATGGTTACAGGTGTCAGCTCCGGCTTTCAAAAGGTGCTGGAAATCGTTGGGGTCGGCTACAGGGCAGAAATGAAAGGCCGGACCGCGGTCCTGAACCTGGGCTATTCCCATCCCGTGGAGTTCCCGCTCCCGGAAGGCATCGATGCAACGGTTGACCGTGGAAAATTGATAGTAAGCGGCATAGACAAGGAGTTGCTGGGTCTGACATGCGCTAAGATACGTGCGTTCAGGCCGCCGGAGCCCTATAAGGGCAAAGGCGTGAGATATGCGGGGGAGATGATCCGAAGGAAAGCCGGCAAGGCGGGTGCTTGATAACTGTTGGATCTTATAAGGAAAGCGGTGGAAATCCGCCGCAGACCTTGCAACCATTTTTTCAGCATGAGGTATACGGCATATGAGTGCCTTCAACAGACGCGAGTCAAGGATTAAAAGACAGAAGCGCGTGAGGAGAAAGATTCGCGGTACAACGGAAAGGCCGCGTTTGTGTGTCTATAGAAGTTCCAGGAACATTTACGCACAGATTATTGACGATACAACCGGAAGGACCCTCGTGGAGGCGTCCTCGTTGAGCACTGAGCTCAAACCGGAGATAGCCGGCACCGGGGGGAACAAGGCGGGCGGAGCCAAGGTTGGTTCTGCGCTGGCTGCGCGTGCGCTGGAGAAGGGTATCACGAAAGTGGTTTTCGACCGAAACGGATTTCTTTATCACGGTCGTGTAAAGGAATTGTCTGAGGCGGCCAGGGCGCAGGGTCTGGAGTTCTAAACGCTTTTCCTCCTTTGGTGGAGGCTTTGAAATCAGGAGACAGGGTATTGATCAGGGAAGAAGCCGAGAGCCAGTTAGTAGAAAAGGTGGTTTTTATTAACCGGGTCGCAAAAGTGGTCAAGGGCGGTCGCCGTTTCAGTTTCAGTGCTATCGTCGTTGTCGGAGATGGAAAAGGTTCTGTCGGAAGCGGTGTGGGAAAGGCGAACCAGGTTCCTGAGGCGATCAGAAAAGGTGTCGAAAAGGCCCGCAAAGATATGAAGGTTATCTCTCTGAGCGAAGCCACCATTCCCCATGAGGTTATTGGACAATGGGGTGCGGGCAGGGTGTTGCTCAAGCCGGCCAGGGCCGGAACAGGCGTGATTGCCGGGGGTGCTGTGCGTGCGGTGCTGGAGGCGGCAGGCATACAGAATATCTTGACGAAATGCCTCGGGTCCCATAACCCGCACAACATCGTGCGGGCAACGGTTACGGGTTTGCGCTCGCTTCGGTCTGCCGAGGAGTTCGCACGCAGAAGAGGCAAAGCCGTTGAAGAGCTGATCAACTGATAACATGGCGGGTAATTGTATGTCTGGAACAATAAAAGTGACGCTTGTCAAGAGCGGGATCGGGAAGAATCAGAGGGTTCGTGCAACGCTGCGGGGGCTCGGCCTTACGAAGCTGCATAAGACGGTTGAACTGGAAAATACGCCGGCCGTTCGAGGAATGATCGAGAAGGTCGTTTCCATGGTCAGGGTCGGAGAGTAATGCAGGGGGCGTTGAGATGAAGACAAACGAGCTTTCGCCCGCAAAGGGTGCCGTTAAAAACAGAAAAAGAGTGGCGCGAGGGCCCGGCTCCGGACAAGGCAAGACTGCCGGTCGTGGGCACAAGGGTCAGAATTCCCGGTCCGGGCGCGGAACAAAAGCCGGTTTCGAGGGAGGGCAGATGCCCTTGCAGAGGCGCCTGCCGAAGCGTGGTTTCACGAATATATTCAAAAAGCAATATGCCACGATAAATGTGAAGGATTTAGACAGGTTCCAGGAGAACGCACGCATAGACACGAATGCACTTAGGGAGGCGGGCCTGGTTGGCAGAGTGAAAGACGGGGTGAAACTTCTGGGGGGCGGAACGGTTTCGATTCCCCTGGTTGTCGAGGTCAATAGAGCCAGCACGATGGCTTGCCGGAAAATTGAAGCCGCTGGCGGCAAGGTAGAGATTATCGGGTGAATCAAGGGGGCGTTCATTGTTAGGCGGCTTTCAGAATATCGCGCGGATACCAGAGCTGAAGAAACGGATTTTCTTCACTCTTATGATGCTGGCGGTTTATCGTATCGGGTGTCACATACCGACCCCGGGAATCGATGGAGGTGCCCTGGCGGCCTTCTTCAGCGAGCGCCACGGTACTCTTTTCGGCTTGTTCGACATGTTTTCCGGAGGAGCGCTCAGCCAGATGTCGGTAATGGCCCTGGGCATCATGCCTTATATCAGTGCATCGATCATTCTGCAGTTGATGACCGTCGTCGTGCCTTACCTGGAAAGGCTCAAGAAAGAAGGGGAACAGGGCCGTAAGAAGATTGTCCAATACACACGCTATGGAACAGTCATCCTGAGCGTGATCCAGGGTTTCGGAATCGCCGTCGGCCTCGAGAACATGACAAGCCCCGGCGGCGCGCTGGTTGTGCCTGCGGGTGGATGGGGCTTCAGGCTGATGACGGTGATAACTCTTACCGCCGGTACTTCTTTTCTGATGTGGCTCGGAGAGCAGATAACCGAGAGGGGAATCGGAAACGGTATCAGCCTGATCATATTTTCAGGGATCATCGCCGGGTTTCCCAGTGCTGTCGGAAACACGTTCAGGCTTATAGGAACTGGGGAATTGAGCATTTTCTTCGTACTGCTCCTCGTTGGCCTCATGGTATTCGTGGTCGGGATGATCGTGTTCGTGGAAAGAGGCCAGCGCCGGATTCCCGTGCAATATGCAAAGAGGGTGGTTGGACGAAGAATGTACGGGGGGCAGAGCACGCATCTGCCTTTGAAAGTGAACACCGCCGGCGTGATTCCGCCAATATTTGCATCTTCGATAATTATGTTTCCGGCTACGATCGCGAATTTTTTGAGTCAAGATCAATTGCCCTGGCTTCAATGGCTGGTGGGTGCGCTAAATCCCGGGCATGTAATATATAATGTTATTTTTGTCGCATTTATATTTTTCTTTTGCTATTTCTATACTGCTGTGCAGTTTAATCCGGTGGATGTTGCCGACAATATGAAGCGGAGCGGGGGATTCATTCCCGGGATCAGGCCCGGAAAGAACACAGCAGAGTATATAGACAGGGTGTTGACAAGGCTTACATTGTCCGGTGCCACGTACGTCTCCGCAGTTTGCATCTTGCCGCAGATCTTGATTTACCAGATGAACGTGCCGTTCTATTTCGGCGGCACTGCATTACTGATAGTGGTTGGGGTGGCAATGGATACTACGAATCAGATCGAAACCCATATGCTGACGCGGCATTATGAAGGTTTTATGAAAAAGGGCTTCGGTCGGAGCAGGTAGCTGCTCTTTTCACTGCCAGGCCCCGCGGCTGTTACAGGGGACCGGGGCGGGTGGCACACTGCACTGGGTTTACAGGCTATGGGTAAAGAAGAAGCAATTGAAGTCGAAGGTGTCGTGATCGAGACCCTGCCCAACGCTATGTTTCGCCTGGAACTTAAAAACGGCCACCGGGTGTTGGGCCATATTTCCGGGAGAATGCGGAAAAATTTCATCAAGATTTTACCCGGGGACAAAGTGGTTGTCGAGTTGTCGCCTTACGATTTGAGCCGGGGGCGAATAGTTTATCGCGGTGAGAGGTGAGTCGCGAGAAGCCGTCATTGCCCGGCGTTTATGGAGGAATTATTCATGAAGGTTAAACCGTCGGTTAAGAAAATTTGCAAAAACTGCAAAGTTATAAGGCGCAACGGCGTGATGCGGATCATATGCGTCAACCCGCGGCACAAGCAGAGGCAGGGCTGACTGCTGTTGGAACGGTTTGTAATCTTTAGGGGTTAGTAGCAATCCTGAGACATGGAGAGAGAGATTGGCTAGAATTGCTGGAGTCGATTTGCCAAAGGGAAAGAGGATCGAGATCGCCCTGACCTATATTTATGGTATCGGGAGATCAACTTCTCAGAAGATCCTCGACGAAGCGGGGGTGGATTGGAATACGAAGTCCGATGATCTTTCCGCTGACGCAATCACCGGTATTCGTCGAGTCATAGACGAAAAGTGCAAGGTTGAGGGTGATTTGCGCCGTGAAGTTGCGATGAACATAAAGCGCTTGATGGATCTCGGAGTATACCGCGGGCTTAGACATCGCCGGGGGCTTCCGGTGAGGGGACAGCGGACAAGTACAAATGCTCGAACCCGCAAGGGGCCGCGCCGCGCGGTCATGGGTAAGAAGAAAAAGTAAACGCAGAGGTGGATAATGGCAAAGGCCGCTCGTAGGAAAGTAAGGGTCAAGAAGGAAAAGAAGAATATTCCCAGTGGGATCGTTCACATCCAGTCCACTTTCAACAATACCGTGGTAACGGTCACGGACCCGGCCGGAAATGTTGTTTCGCAGTCGAGTGCCGGCCGGGCGGGTTTCAAGGGTTCGAGGAAGAGCACCCCGTTTGCGGCTCAGCTGGCCTGCAAGGAGGCCGTGAGGGTAGCTATGGAACACGGGATGCGGACCGCTGAGGTAAGGGTGAAGGGCCCGGGCGTGGGAAGAGAAGCAGCCTTGAGGGCTCTTCAAATCGATGGGTTCAATGTCAGTGTAATCAGGGATGTGACGCCGATCCCTCACAACGGGTGCAGGCCCCCGAAACGCAGACGGGTTTAACCGGCGGAAATGTGATTCCATAGGGAAACCGACCAGGAGGATTGATTTTGGCAAGATACATCGGTTCAGCTTGCAGATTGTGCCGGCGTGAGAATATGAAACTGTTTTTAAAGGGCGATCGCTGCTACGGGGATAAATGCGCCTTCGACAGGCGGGCGTATGCACCCGGCCAGCACGGGCAGAAGCGGACAGGCAAACAATCGGACTACCGCGAGCAGCTCCGGGAAAAGCAGAAAGTGAAGAGAATTTACGGGATTCTTGAAAAGCAGTTCAGGGGGTATTACAGGAAAGCCGACAAGCAAAAGGGGATCACCGGAACGAACCTGCTGCTGTTTCTAGAATCCAGGCTTGACAATGTGGTTTACCGGATGGGATTCGTCTCATCGCGAAACCAGGGACGCCAGTATGTCAGGCACAACCATTTTATTGTCAACGGCCGGAAAGTGAACATTCCGTCGTTTCTCGTGAAACCTGGAGATGTCATCGAAGTGCGGGAGCAGAGCCGCAAGGTGCCCCAGATTGCAGATTCGCTGGAAACAGTGGTACGAAGGGGTATTCCGGGTTGGATCGAGGTTGACAAAGACCAGTTTAAAGGGACCTTCAAAACGCTTCCGAGCAGAGAAGACATCACGATGCCTATCCAGGAGCAGCTGATTGTCGAGCTTTATTCGAAGTAGTGGTTTGTATTTTGAGGGCACCTTTCATAAACCAGTCAATAAGGGGAGGCTCTTTTGGCAGATCTTAAGAGCAGAAATTGGCGGGAGCTGATCAGGCCCAGAAGGGTCGATTTGGATCATGGAAGCTCCACGAGTTTCTATGGTAAATTCACCTGCGAGCCGCTGGAAAGAGGCTTTGGAATTACCATCGGTAATTCCCTTCGCCGGATTTTGCTGTCCTCGCTTCAGGGGGCCGCCATTGTTTCGGTGAAAATCGAAGGGGTGAAGCACGAGTTTTCAACTGTTCCAGGGGTTCTGGAGGATGTTACCGATATTATCCTGAATTTAAAAGAGGTTCGCCCCAGGCTCATAGGGGTTTCAGAAGCGGTCGTACGCCTTAAGAGGGGCGGTGAAGGCGAGGTCAAGGCCGGGGATATCGAGTCGGACGGTAATGTCGAAATCATGAACCCCGAACTTCATGTGGCGACAATGAGCAAGGATGCGTCTCTTTATATGGAGATGGTCGTCAGGGCTGGGAAGGGTTATGTCCCTGCCGAGCGCAACAAGAAGAGCGACGACCCCATAGGCGTGATAGCGATGGACGCAACCTTCTCGCCGGTTGAGAAGGTAAATTACGTTGTCACGAATTCACGGGTCGGCCAGATTACGGACTACGACAAACTGACGATGGAACTTTGGACGGATGGAAGCGTGCTGCCCGAAGATGCTTTGGGGTTTGCAGCCAAAATTCTGAAGGAACAGATGACGCCGTTCATCAATTTCGAGGAAGAGCCTGAGCCTCAGATGGAAGAAGAGGACGAGAGCGTTGAGGATTTCAACGAGAACCTGTTTCGCCCGGTTTCAGAACTCGAGTTGTCT
>CAYXDR010000148.1:0-7395 GCA_964463515.1 uncultured Desulfobacteraceae bacterium
GGCCCTTCAGGCAGACAACCAGGTAGTGGCCATGACCGGGGACGGAGTCAATGACGCTCCTGCCCTGAAACGCGCCGATATTGGAGTGGCCATGGGCAAACGCGGGACCCAGGTCGCCCGGGAAGCCTCTGACATAGTCTTGAAAGATGACGCTTTCAACACGATTGCGGCGGCCGTTGAACAGGGTAGGGTGATATTCAATAACATCCGTAAATTCATAATTTTCCTGCTATCCGGCAATATAGGTACGATCCTTATAGTTGGAACGGCGATGCTTTTCGGAGACACACTGCCGCTGCTGCCCCTCCAAATACTTTATCTGAATATGATCAGTGATGTCTTCCCGGCTTTAGCCTTAGGGGCAGCCAAGGGTGACCGCTCCGTGATGGATTTGCCTCCGCGGCCGACATCGGAGCCCGTGGTCCCCGGAGTCTTGTGGGCGATGATAACCGGCTACGGTATATTGATTACCATGGCGGTTTTAGCCGCTTTTCTTATCGCCATGGAGCATATGGCCCTGGGAACCGAAAGGGTCGTGACGGTTTCCTTTCTTACCCTGGCGTTTACCCGTACCTGGCATGTATTCAATATGAGGGATTTCGGATCGAGCCCTTTCTCGAATGATGTTACCCGCAACCCCTTTGTCTGGGGGGCGGTAGGCTTGAGCGTGGTGTTGCTTTTGCTGGCGGTTTATTTTTCGCCCCTGTCAAAGGTGTTGAGTATTGTTCCCCCCTGCCCCAGAGAGTGGGCGCTCATCTTGGGTGCCAGCCTGGTTCCCCTGGGGGTGGTACAGGCCGTGAAACAATTCTCCTTTCTGGATCCGTTGAAAAGAAGAAAAGAAGGAAAGCGTCAATGACGGGCCGGGAATTCGCCCGTTGATTTATGCTTCCACAGATGGGGTGCCTGTTCCGACATCTTTTTAGGAGGGAGGGTTCAAAACTTTTTCCATCTCCTCTTTGTCCAGCGTTTCGCGCTCCATGAGCTCACGTGCAAGCAAATCGAGCTTTCCCCGGTTTTGCTCCAGGATTTTCCTTGCCCGGTTTTCCGTTTCCTGGATGAGTGAGCGAATCTCCTCGTCGATTATTTGTGCCGTTTTTTCACTGAAATCCTTGGGCTGTGCGATTTCTTTACCCAGAAAAGGGTGCTGCTCGCCCTGGCGGAAAGTCACTGAACCCAGCTTGTCGCTCATGCCCCATTGGCAGACCATTCGACGGGCAATCCCGCTCGCATTCTTGAGGTCGTCCGCCGCCCCGGTCGATACGTCATCCTTGGAGATTCGTTCTGCGGCCCTGCCGGCGAGCATGATCGTGATACGGTCCAAAAGATAGCTTCGGGTTAAATTGCGGCGGTCTTCTTCGGGTATTTGCTCCGTTGCGCCCATGGATCGGCCTCTCGGAATTATGCTCACTTTTTCGATGGGATCACTTCCCGGCAGAAGCATGGCGACAAGGGCATGGCCCGATTCGTGATAAGCGACCACTTCCCTGTCCTCTTCATTCATCGATTCCTCTCTTTCGATGCCCATGAGAATTTTGTCCCTGGCTTCATCGAAGTCTTCCTTTTCCACCGCCTTCTTTTCTTTTCTTGCGGCGAGCAAGGCAGCCTCGTTTACCAGATTCCTCAGATCAGCCCCGGAAAAACCAACTGTTTTGCGGGCAAGTGTTTCGAGGTCCACATCCTCGCCCACCGGAACTTTACGGATATGCACCTCGAGAATTTCCTCTCTTGCTTCCTTCTGGGGAAGCTCCAGTGTGACCTGGCGGTCAAACCGGCCGGGCCGGGTCAAGGCTGGATCAAGGACATCAGGGCGGTTTGTGGCCGACATTACTACCACCGAATGATGAGGAGCGAATCCGTCCATCTCCGCCAGGATCTGGTTGAGGGTTTGTTCCCTTTCATCATGGCCTCCTCCCAGTCCTGTCCCCCTGGCGCGTCCGATAGCGTCTAGTTCATCGATGAAGATTATGGAAGGCGCATCCTGCTTAGCCTTCTTGAACATATCTCTGACCCGCGAAGCTCCGACTCCCACGAACATCTCGATGAATTCCGATCCGCTGATACTGTAGAAAGGAACCCCGGCTTCGCCGGCAGTGGCTTTAGCCATGAGGGTTTTGCCTGTGCCGGGAGGGCCTACGAGCAGGACCCCCCTGGGTAATTCGCCTCCCAGAGACTGGAATTTATCAGGGTCCCGCAGGAAGAAGACGATTTCCTGAAGTTCCTTCTTCGTATTGCCAAGACCGGCCACATCCTTGTAGCCTACATCGCTCATTTCCTTGGTATATAATTTGGCCTTGGATTTCCCGAAACCGAAAAGCCCTCCGCCTCCCGGGCCCATTCCACCTTGAAACCGCCGGCTGGAATAAACGATCAGGCCGATGATCAATATCCATGGCAGAAAAGAGACAAGAATCGCGCGCCACCAACTTTTCTCCTGTGATTCTGCATATACAGTTACGTCGTTCTTTTCGAGAGAGGCCAAGAGGTCCGGATCTTCCACTGCGGGTTTTACCGCCTTGAAGGAGTCATGAAGAGGCCCCTCTTCGTCTTTTCCAGGGATTTCCAGTTCCGCGGTCAGAGGTTTATCCGCCTTTGCTGTAATTTTATCACCCTCAAAATCAACTCTGGTAACTTTTCCGTTCTTTATCAGTTGCTTCAACTGGGTATATGAAATTTCCAAAGGGCGGACAGGAGCATAAGGCAAAAAGAGGGAAAGAATCATGAAAGACAGTAGTAAAAACAACACAATTCTGTACCACTGGGGCTGTCCGACATTTTTTTTCGAGTTGTACATATTTGATGGCCTCGTAAAAAGTACAATCCCCGGCTTATCGGCGTCGGGGTCGGCATCGGTTGTTTTTTAAAGCAGTTATAAGCATCATGAGAAACCAGAATTCGGGTATATCGTGTGTAAATCTATATTATCCGGCGGCGGAATTTAATGGGGTCCACGCTGTATTTTTTTAAGCAAACCACTGCCTTGCTGCTACAGGGGACCCTGCAGTGCCGGGTAAAAACATGCGGGGCGTGGCCGAGCAATGCATTCCTACCTCAAATACTTGATTGACCTGATTTACGTTTCGCCGGCTTTCAGGCTACACAATAAACAATCCTAGAAAAACAGCTGATAAACAAAAAGGAGGGTTTATGAAACGATTGCAGAACGAGGTGGCTGTCGTCACCGGAGGTGCGAGAGGCATAGGCAAATCCATCTGTGAACTTTTCGCGGAGCACGGAGCAAAAACCGCGGTGACAGATATCTTGGATGAAGAAGGCGGAAATGTGGCCGGGAAGGTCAATAAAAACGGCGGTGAGGCCGAATTTTTCCACCTGGATACCACTGATGAGAATCAGGTGAAGGAGGTTTTTGCCGCTGTTGAGGCAAAATTCGGGGATATCACGATTCTCGTGAACAATGCAGGCATCACAGGCCCTAACAAGCCCACCGACGAGGTTGAGTTGAGTGAGTGGAGGAAGCTGCTGGATGTCAATGTGAACGGGGTATTTCTATGCACCAAGCATGCGATTCCCTATATGAGGAGGGCAAATGGTGGAAGCATCATCAATCTTTCATCGATTTATGGAATCATCGGCGCCCCCGACCTTCCTGCCTACCACGCTTCTAAAGGTGCGGTCCGGTTAATGACGAAGACGGACGCAATGCTCTATGCAAAGGAAAAAATCAGGGTCAATTCCATCCATCCCGGCTATATCTGGACGCCCCTGGTGGAATCGCTTGCAAAGGAGTCTGCGGAAGGCGTTGAAGAATTTCGAAAGAAAATCGATTCAGTACACCCGATCGGGCATGTCGGCGAACCTTCCGACATCGCTTACGGAGCACTGTACTTGGCTTGTGCAGAATCCAAATTCGTGACCGGAAGCGAGTTGGTGATTGATGGAGGTTATACAGCGCAGTAGGCGTGAAGATTTCCTGCACTTGGAGGCTGCGGGAGGTTTTCTGCCCCTTGTCTCCCGTTTGTTGATTGGTATAGAGTAACAGGTTGAAAGCCTGGTGGATGGTAACTGAAGGAAGAAAGTGTTTTCATGGCTGATAAAGGCAATATTCATATTGGGACCTGCGGGTGGCAGTATGGTCACTGGAAGGGTCCGTTTTATCCGGAAGATCTTTCCAACGATGAGCTTCTTGCCTATTATGCCGGGTGTTTCCAAACAGTGGAAATAAACAATTCCTTTTACCGGCTGCCTGAAAAAAAGACGCTTCGCCGATGGTTAGAACGGGTTCCGGCTGATTTCCTCTTCAGCTTCAAGGCAAACCGGTATATCACCCATATGAAAAAGCTCAAGGATCCCGGCCAGCCTGTTTCCCGCATGATGGATGTAGCCAATTCACTGGGGGACCATCTTGGTCCAGTTTTGTTTCAACTTCCGCCGAGGTGGAACGTCAACTCCGAGAGGCTTTTGAATTTTCTGAAGGCGTTACCCCCGGGGTACCGGTATGCTTTTGAATTCAGAGATTCGAGTTGGCATGTGCCCGACGTTTATAACGCCCTGGGGGAGGCAGGAGCGGCATTTTGTATATATGAAATCGGAGGTCTAGTTTCTCCCAGGCAGGTGACGGCGGATTTCGTTTACATCCGGCTTCACGGGCCGGAAACCGAGCCCTACCGGGGGAGGTATTCCACGGAAACCCTTGCCGGATGGGCCGGCGCCCTTTCCAGCTGGTCTGGTGAAGGAAAGGAAATTTTCTGTTATTTCGACAACGATGAAGCCGGTTATGCAGCGCTGGATGCTGCAAGGCTTCAAGGAATGCTGAAAAAAGGGTAATCCTGGATACTTGAGGGATTAGCCATTAGCGATTAGCTGTTAGCTGGGCTGGAAAATGAACTACTTTAAAAACGGCCGATACCGATTTCGATACCGACCCCGACGCCGATTGGAAGGCGCCAGTGGCCTAAAGGCGGGGACGGGGGTTCGCTGCGGGAGATTCATCGTCCACTAATTTTTCGTTGTCCTTATCGTTGTCGTAATCGTAATCGATGATGGCCTCGTAAAAAGCCCCCAAGCCGTCATTCCGGCGTAGGCCGGAATCCAGAAGTCATTGGAATCACTGGACCTCCCGACACAAACTTGTGCCGGGGGGTGACGAAATAGGGCGGATTTTGACTTTTTACGAGTTCATCAAGTATTCTTGGCTGGATTTACGGAACCATGAAAGGAGGGGTCAGGAAATGAAACTCAGGAGAATAATGACATCATTCGCTTTTTTTGCTATTAGCACTTTTTTAATGACCGCAACCTACTGCATGGCGGATCAAGAACCGGTAGACGGCAACAGCGCCGCTGAACTCGAGCGGGAAGCCAAGGAAGCTTTAAGCGCCTTGAAGGATTATTCCGCTGACAAACGGGACGATGCCCTCGAAAAGGGGAAAAAAGCGATGGATGCCCTGGATGAGCGAATCGAAGACATTGAAAGCGAAGCACGTAAAAGATGGGCGCAGATGGATCAGGCAGCTCGTGAGAAGACGCAGTCTGCCTTGAAATCGCTCAGAAAAAAACGCAACCAGGTAGCCGAGTGGTACGGGGCAATGAAGCAGAGTAGCGCCGATGCCTGGGAGCATGTTAAAAACGGCTTTCTGGAAAGCTACGAGGCCATTTCTGAAACATATGGGAAAGCCGTAAAGGAATTTTAGGCGGGTTCAGGCGAGATGACGAAAATAAAGCGCTCCTGCGGAGTCTTGCTCCATATCACCTCATTGCCGTCACGCTTCGGAGTGGGCGATATGGGACCAGAGGCTTACCGGTTCGCGGACTTCCTCTCGCGGGCCAAACAGCATTTGTGGCAGATCCTTCCTCTGAACGCCGTTCACCGGGGAGGCGACTATTCACCTTATTTCAACTGGTCGGTCTTTGCTGGAAACACACTGTTGATAAGCCCCGAGATCATGGTAAGGGACGGTCTTCTCGATTCTTCCGACCTTGAGCCGGATCCCGGCTTCAGTGAAGGAGACGCGGACTACGTTATGGCCGAAGAGTACCGGTGCCGGCTTTTCGATATCGCATTCGAGCGTTTCCGCAGCAGAGGCACTAACCTGTCCCTTGAAGCTTTCGGTTCTTTTTGCAGGGAAAACCAATCGTGGCTCCAGGACGCTGTGAGGTTCAAGGTGCTGTCTGATCATTTCGGCAGCGACTGCTGGCATCAGTGGCCCGAGGATATCAAGCGGCGGGACCCGCAGGCGTTGAGGGAAGTCGACCTTGCTTTTGAAGAAGAATTACACAAGGAGAAGTTCCTACAGTTTCTCTTCATTTTCCAGTGGCGGGCATTGCGTGGCTATTGCAACGAGAGGCAGGTCCGGATTTTCGGCGATGTTCCAATTTATGTGCCGTACAACAGCGCGGATGTGTGGGCTCATCCCGATCTGTTCAAGCTGGACGACCAGATGCACCCAGAAAGCGTCTCCGGGGTACCTCCGGACTACTTCAGCGCGACCGGGCAGTTGTGGGGGCACCCGGTTTATCGTTGGGACAGGCTGCAGGCGGACGGCTACCGGTGGTGGGTGGACAGGATAGAGCACAACCTCGCCTTGTTCGACTGGGTTCGCATAGACCATTTTCGGGGACTGGTGGCTTATTGGGAGGTTCCGGCCTCCAATACCTCTGCCATCGATGGAAAATGGGTGCCGGCACCGGTAGATGACTTCCTGGGCTTTTTATACCGCCGGTTCCCTCTGCTGCCTGTAGTGGCCGAAGACTTGGGCCTTATCACCGCCGATGTCCGGGAGGTCATGCGTCGCTTCGACATCCCGGGAATGCGCGTGGCGCTCTTTGCCTTCGGCGAAGATTTTCCGCGCGGCGCTTATCTTCCTCATAACATGGATTCCAACGGGGTGTTTTTTACAGGGACCCACGACACAAACACAGTTGAGGGCTGGTTTGAATCCGAGGCCGGGGAAGAGGAGAAGCGCCGCCTTATCAAATACCTGGGATACGAAGTGTCGGCGGGCACTGTGCATTGGGCTGTGATCAGGCTTGTCATGATTTCCCCTGCCAGCATAGCCCTGATACCTTTTCAGGACGTACTGGGGCTGGGGGAATCCGCGCGTATGAACCGCCCCGGAAAGCCCGGCGGAAACTGGAGATGGCGTTTAAGCGGCGGAGAAGCGACTCCGGACCTGGCGGACCGTTTGGCGGATTTGACAACGATCTTCGGCCGGGATGGATGATGCTGTCAATGATCGCCACCCAAGACTTCGAATCCTGCTACGATATCCAGCAGCTCACCGGTGATCGCCATCTGCCTTTGCTGATGGAACCTGGCGAGAAGAGAATCCAGCTGTTCACCGATGTTTTTTTCCGCGCCCTGCATGGACATGAGCCGGCTTGCGTTTTCACTGGCCAGGGATTCTGCGAACGCGCGATAAAGGGAGATGAACAAATACT
>CAYXDR010000149.1:0-7377 GCA_964463515.1 uncultured Desulfobacteraceae bacterium
AAATAGGATGTTGTTTAAAGGGGAAAAGAGTGTAATTATTATTCAAGGGGAAAGTCAACTACCCCACCCTGAAAGGGCGGAGCTTGAGGGAAACCGAAAGCCAGGTTGACCAGGGGGAGCGGTGAAAACCCGCTACGTCTGCAACGGGTCGTTAAGACCCACCAGCGAATGCTTCCTCAGTTCGCTGCTCTGGAAGGCCGGGATCATGCTGGCGAAAGGTAAAGCGCCGAAGGTTCCGGTCGCCGCGAAAGCGGGAGCCGGTTGCAGACATTCCCGAGGGGAGACGGGGCGAAAGCCCCGCGTTACTGGAACCGTAAGGTTCTGTTTTTTGGAGGTGGATAATGGCAGTTTTGGTACTGGACAAGCGAAAAAAGCCCCTGATGCCGTGTTCGGAGAAACGCGCACGGTTGCTGCTGGAACGGAGGCGGGCCGTGGTTCACAAGATGCGTCCTTTCACGATCCGGCTGAAGGATCGCACGGTGGAAACCTCCTCCCTGCAACCGATCCGGATCAAAATCGATCCCGGCAGCAAAACCACCGGGGTCACGGTGATCCGGGAGGGCGATTCCAACCCGGAGCAGCAGCAGGTATTGGCATTAATCGAGATTGAGCATCGGGGGGAGATAATTCGTAACCGGCTGGCTCAGCGCCGTGCCTTTCGGCGGCGGCGTCGGAATCAATTGCGTCACCGGACACCCCGGTTCAACAACCGGACCCGGCCTCGGGGATGGTTGGCCCCGAGCCTTCAGCATCGGGTGGATACCACCCTGGCTTGGGTTGCCCGGCTGCGCCGACTGGCCCCGGTCACAGCTATCGACATGGAACTGGTTCGCTTTGATACGCAGGTGATGCAAAACCCGGAGATTTCCGGAATAGAGTACCAGCAAGGGGAACTTTTCGGTTACGAGGTCCGGGAATATTTGCTGGAAAAGTGGGGTCGAAAGTGCGCCTACTGCGGGGCCAGGGACCTGCCCCTGGAGGTGGAGCATATCCACCCCCGGAGTCGGGGTGGATCGAACCGTGTAAGCAACCTCACTTTGGCCTGCTACACATGCAATCAAGCCAAAGGGAATCAGCCCGTTGAGGTCTTTTTGGCGAATGATCCCCAGCGCGTGCAACGGATTCGGGCTCAGGCAAAAACTCCGCTCAAGGATGCGGCAGCAGTCAACGCCACGCGCTGGTCGTTGTTTCAAGGGCTCAAGGCCACGGGCCTGCCTGTGGCTACCGGCAGTGGCGGGCGCACTAAATTTAATCGCCAACGCCTGGGCATCCCCAAGACCCATGCCCTCGATGCGGCCTGTGTCGGGAGAGTGGGAAAGGTCACGGGCTGGAAAGTGCCGACGCTGAAGGTGCAGGCCACGGGCCGGGGCAGTTACCAGCGCACACGGCTCAACCGCTTCGGCTTTCCCCGCGGCTACCTGCTGCGGCAGAAGCAGGTGAAGGGCTTTCAGACCGGAGACCTGGTTCAGGCCCGGGTGCCCATCGGCAAGAAGGCAGGCACATGCCAGGGCCGGGTGGCGATCCGTGCCACTGGCAGCTTCAACATCCGGACCCGCAAGGGTGTGGTTCAGGGAATTTCACACCGCCATTGCCGCCTGCTTCAAAGAGCCGATGGCTATGGCTACACATTTGAACCCACGATACAGGAGGACGCGAGCAGGGCCGCGTGATCGTGCCGTGCATGATGCGCTATCCCTCCCCGGCGTGAACGTCGGGGTCTCCCGCGCAAACCGATGAAAGGGAAAATTATGGCAAATAAAACATATGTTTTTTCATTTGAACAAGGAGACCCTTCCAACAAGAAGCTGCTTGGGGGTAAAGGCGCCAATTTGTGCGGTATGACACAGATAGGGCTCCCTGTTCCCCCGGGCTTCGTGATAACGAGCGAGGCCTGCCTGGCGTATCTGAAACGCAAGGATAAAGGCTTGCAGAAGGAGGTCGTCGAACAGATCAAGGAGGAGATGAAGGACCTCGAAAAAAAGACAGGGAAAGGTTTCGGAGATCCCGAAAATCCCCTGCTTGTCTCTGTCCGTTCAGGGGCCGCCATGTCCATGCCGGGCATGATGGACACGATCCTGAATCTCGGCTTGAACGACAAAACCGTAAAAGGAATAATTAAAGGCACCAAGAACGAGCGTTTTGCCTACGACATTTACCGGCGGTTGATTCAGCTGTTCGGCTCGGTTGCGTTGGGCTTGGGCGACGAGGTTTTCGACGAAGCGTTCGAAGAAGTAAAGAAAGCAAGGGGTGCCTCGGTTGACATCGAACTCGGCGGAGAGGCGATGAAGGAGATCTGCGCCCGTTTTCTCGAAATAACCGAAAAGCAAACCGGAGAGCCGTTTCCCCAGGATCCGTACTTGCAGTTATTGCTGGCGGTGGAGGCTGTGTTCGGTTCGTGGATGGGGAAAAGGGCTGTGGATTACCGCAAGGAATTCAATATCACGCCGGATATGGCAGACGGCACCGCAGTCAACATATGTACCATGGTTTTTGGAAACATGGGCGATGACTGCGCGACGGGTGTGGCTTTCACCAGGGACCCGGGCAGCGGTGAAAACCGGCTTTACGGGGAATATATGATCAACGCCCAGGGGGAGGATGTCGTGGCCGGCATCAGGACTCCTGCACCCATAATGCAGCTCAGGAGACAGATGCCGGAAGCCTACCGGCAGTTGGAAAACCTGAGGCGGACATTGGAAAACCATTACCGGGAAGTACAGGATTTCGAGTTCACCATTGAACGTAAAAAACTATACTGCCTCCAGACCAGAAACGCGAAGATGAATGCCGCCGCTTTTATCAAATCCTCCATAGACATGGTGAACGAGGGGTTGATATCCGAAGAGGAAGGGCTGTTGAGGATCCAGCCGGACATGCTGGCCCAGCTTCTTCACCCGAGGCTGGATCCGAATTATACGGCGGAGATACTGGCCCAGGGTCTTCCGGCTTCTCCCGGGGCCGCCTCGGGCAGGGTGGTCTTTGATGCGGACCGGGCGGAAACCAAGGCCAAAATTGGAGAGAAGGTGATACTGGTGCGCGAGGAGACAAAGCCCGATGACATACACGGGTTTTTCGCCGCCCAGGGGGTGTTGACGAGCAGAGGCGGTAAAACCTCCCATGCCGCGGTGGTGGCCAGAAGCATGGGAAAACCCTGCGTCTCCGGCTGCGAGGAAATAACCATCGACACGGCTATCCGCGAAGCGGTGATCGGCGGAGTCGTGCTGCGGGAAGGCGACACCATAACCATAGACGGCACCACCGGCAACGTGTACCAGGGCAAGATCCCTACAATCGAGCCCGAGTTCGTGGATGACCTGCTGGAGATACTCGAATGGGCCGATGATATAGCCAAAATCAAGGTCATGGCGAATGCGGACACACCCGAATCGGTTGCCAAGGCACGTAAGTACGGGGCTGTGGGAATAGGGCTGTGCCGCACCGAGCGCATGTTCAACCAGCCCGAACGTCTTCCCATTGTCCAGGAGATGATACTTTCGGAGAGCAGCGCCGACAGGGAATCTGCTCTTGAGCGCCTGCTTCCTTTTCAGAGGGATGACTTCAAGGAAATTTTCAGGATAATGGATGGCTACCCGATAACTGTAAGGCTGCTCGATCCTCCGATCCACGAATTTTTGCCTTCGGCCGATGAGCTGGTCCGCGAAATCGTGCACCTGCGTGAACTGCGAAAAACCGTAGAGGGCATGGCCAACCTTCCTGATACGCTCAAATTGATAAACCCCGAGCTGCACGACCGGTACGCGGCGAATCTGGAGGTTATCACCCACGCCCTGGATGAATTGAAAAACCAGCACCTGGCCGAGACGATGATCGAGGCCAAGGAAAGCATGCTGCAGAAGGTGAGGGCGCTGGCTGAGACGAACCCGATGCTCGGTCACAGGGGTGTCAGGCTCGGCATCACCTACCCGGAGATATATGCGATGCAGATCCGGGCGATACTGGAGGCTGCGGCGGAGTATCTTACTGAAGGCGGCCAGGTGAACCCCGAGATAATGATTCCGCAGGTTTGTACCCTGGAAGAACTCAAATGGGTCCACCGTTACGTCAAAAAAATTCATAAGGAAGTCGAGAAGAAGTTCGGAATAGCTGTGCCCTACAGGTTCGGCACGATGGTGGAGGTGGTCCGGGCATGCATGAGGGCAGGGAGGATCGCCGAGCTTGCCGAGTTCATTTCATTCGGCACCAACGATTTAACCCAGGCGACGTTCTCTTTTTCAAGGGAAGACGCGGAAAACAAGTTTCTTCCGCTGTATCAGGAACGGGGCATCCTGCAGCATAATCCTTTCGAGGTGCTGGACATCAAGGGTGTCGGCCGTTTGATGATGATCACCATCGAGTGGGCGCGCAAGACAAGACCCGACATGAAGTTCGGAATATGCGGAGAGCATGGCGGGCATCCCGATGCCATAAGATTTTGCCACCACATAGAAATGAGCTACGTGTCATGCTCCCCGCCGAGGGTGCCTATCGCCAGGTTGGCCGCGGCCCACGCAAAACTGAAAGAAAAGGAGTACGTATTTATATGAGCCCTGGCGCAGGCGGGGCTGCCCGCCTGCGCGGCTTCAGCCCGGGTAATGGGCCAGGTTGTAGAGCCTGGCGGCGAGTTCCGAAAGGTGTGCTGAGGTTTCTTCCGTGTTGTCCAGGGGCTTTCCATCCCTGACGGCTGTGGAAGCGTTTTTGAACAGCAGGTGGCTGACAGCTTCCCGGTGCTCCACGATACCCAGCCGGTAATACCTGATTCCGTTGTTGTGCATTCTTTTGAGGATGTCTCCGCGACCGGCATCGCCCTGTTTTGCTGCACCGCTCAGCGTTCTTGCCGCTATCCAGTAGGCTTCGAGGAAAGTCTTGGCAAAGCCCGCCCAGGTCGGCAGTATATCGTAGCCCAGCCTTGTCACATGCCATTTGTCTGAAGCACTATCCTGCTCCACAAGGCCTTGGGATGTGAAATATGCAAGAATGCGTTTCAATTCCTCTTCATCATCGTCCGCGGAGGCGTATACGAATTCGTTTTTGAACAGGTGTTTCATGAATTTAAAGTCATCTGTCAGAGAATCTGTCACAGGCACCTGCTTGGCCCCTGAAAGCAGGCTGACCGCAACAAATCCGTAGGTCACGGTGGTGTGAATTATGCTGTTTTTATAATATTCCAGTTCCGGTTTCTTGTCGTCATCCACGAAATAAAAAGTTTCTTCTCCTTCGATGTCTTCAAGCGCGGTTGCCGCTTTCCAGCTTATCAACAAAGAGATGGTGTCCCTGCATGCCTGCTCGATATCTGCAAGGCTGGGTGCTGTCGGCACGGAAAGAGAGGCCAAAAAGCTGTGGATCAACCGGGCTGTTTCCACTAGCTGCGGGAGATGAAAACCGCGGCGGTGAGTGGTGAGCACGGCCGAAGCGACCAGGGCGAGCGGGGTCACCAGGGTAACATCGTTGATGGACCGGATAAGGTCGAGTGCCAGCTGCCTGTGAAGCCTGGGCCTGTCCGGGCCCTCCGATTCAAGATATTCCCTGAACGACACGGGTTTTGCGAACCTGATGTATATCTTGCCGTAGCGTCTTTTGAGAAACTGCCTCGCCTTGAGCATTTGCCGGAAGCTCTCGGCCTCCTTGGCGCCTCCGGCCATTTCATTCAAATAAGCTTTTTCTTCAGGGATCCGGTCGTAGACAATGGATGCGGGCACAAACACCAGGTCCTGGCAGTAGCCTTCGTTGAAGGCTTCTATGAGGATGGATAGAAAGCCTATCTTGGGAAGGATTAATTTACCACTCCTGCTTCTGCCCCCTTCGATATAGAATTCCAGTGGATGGCCCTCCTGAAGGAGTGCCCTGATGTACCGGGAAAACACCTTGGCGTAGAGCCTTGCGCCCTTGAAAGACCTTCGGATGAAAAACGCCCCCGATTTTCGAAAAAAATTGCCCATGGGCCAGAATGCTAGGTTTCTGCCCGCGGCTACTCTTGGAATGTGCATGTGGTATTGGAAAAGCACATAGTTCAAGGCGAGGTAATCCACATGGCTCTTGTGGGAGGGAATGTAGATCAGGGGGCCTCTGCGTGCATATTCCCGGACGGCGCCCAGCTCGGAGGCCAGGACGTCGATTCCGTCGAACAGCCGGTTCCAGACCCGGCTGAGAACCATGTGCGCGAACTGAACATAGGCCTGGTTGTAATCCGCGGCTATTTCATCGTAATAGCCGCCCGCCCTTTTTCTCACAGCCTTGATTTTTTTTCTTCCGTCTCCCGCCTGCTCGTGGATAGCATCGATTATTTTCGGGTCCTGCAGCACGATTTCTTTCAGCTGTTGCTTGGATTTCATCACCGGCCCCAGGATCACTCGTTTCTGCGCGTCTATGCGGTCGATCAAAAGGGATCGCAGGTCCCGGGCGATTTCCATGTCCGTGCGGTCGTTTCCGTATTCTGCCAGGTGAGCTTTCAAATCGACCGGCGTGCCGAAATCGATGAAGGCCTTGCGGTTGTGTCTGAAGAAAAGCGCTACCTTCCTGATGCAGCCGGGTTTGTCCTTGTAGCCGAAAAAAATGTCCTTGAGCCCCGGCGTTGCTCTTTCGGGCGTGGCCTTGTAGAGGATCAGCTGGGGAACGATGTAGATCGGCCTGTCCATCTTTTTCTGAACTTCGACCAGGAACTGCAGATAGTCCTTGTCTTCATGAATAAAACGGCGTGCGAAACCTTTGGAATCTACGAGCGAGATCAGGCAGGAGGTGCCGTTTTTGATTGTTTTTTCCAGGAAACCTGTTTCAAAGGGAGTGGGAATCCGTTTGTTTCTTGCGATGTAGGACAAATAGAACCGCAGGACCTTGACTACCTGCTTCATCGGCAGCAGCATCGTCATGTTCATGTCGAAGGAGACCTTGGGGTAGGGGACCCTGGCCCTTCGAAAGCGGTAATGGTAGAGGAGATAGTCGAGCTTTCCCCTGTATTTGACGGCATATACCACGGTACCGTTTCGGTTCATAGCCCTGAGCCGTTCGGTCATGTTTTCGTCATATCGGGCCCGCCTGAACAGCCTGTAAAGGAAAGAGCCCAGTAGAAAACCTGGCTTATGGTCTAAGACGAAGGGGAAGGAAGCATTTTCGTCCGGCATTTCCATTTGAAACCGCTCCATTTTGATGGCAGCCTGAGGGGTGGTTTCCCGCACTGCGTTTCCCGGTTAAGGCGGCTGAATTCACGCAGGTTAAACACTATAAAGACTGCGCCTGTTTATATCAAGGGGCAAATTTTTGCCCCTGTAGGAGGGCTCTCCGGTCCCCGCCTTTTCTCCACTGCCAATATCCTTTGTGGCCGGTGTGTTTGGATCGGCGTCCGTATCGGTATCGGGGTCGAAAAGGCTGCCGATCAAGGTCCGA
>CAYXDR010000150.1:0-7339 GCA_964463515.1 uncultured Desulfobacteraceae bacterium
AGAAATACGCGATAAACAGAAGGTTATCGTGGTTCCTATCGCCAATCCGGAAGGTTTCATACGGGATGAATTCAATTCGACCATGTACGGAATCACGGAGTTGGAAAAACGGATATGGGGGGCCCTGTGCGCCGAAGACACCCCCGATATGATGATAGATTACCACAGCCTTGGAAAATCCGATGCCACCAAGTATGACCGGGGCGACATGGAGGTGATAATTCCCGCCAACAGCACCAAATGGGGAATGGACGAGCAGATTTATCAGCACGTTGCGGGCCGCATGCAGCAGGCCGCGGAGGACGAAGGCTGGCCGTATGAAATTCATACACTGGAAGACCTTTCCTTTTATTATTTTGGAGACGGTCCCACAGCCCGGTTGCCCCACCGCTACCTCGAAGAAAAAGTTTTTCTTCTTCACATTCAGAACATGTACGAACACTACGATAAGCAGTCCTCGCCTCCAGGCTACACAAACTATACCTGCGGCCCGGCCTACATGAAATGGCACACAATGGTCTTCGGCATGGAAACCAATCACTGGAGCATCAAGCCTGAAGACGGCCTGGGCGAAAGCGGACTCATTCCCTGCCGGGCACTGATGGAAATGGGCAACAACCGCTTCCCGTGGGAAAAAGACCCGGGCTACCCCACCAACCTGCTTTGCGGGGATTTCCGGATCTCCATCAGAACGAGGGGGAACACGCCCGGCGAACGCCGTGCCTCCAGGGAAAAGCTTTGGCCGGAAAGAGTGAATTTCAACATACTCAAGAGGGAAATGCTTGAAGATCCCCAAACAACCCTAGCCGAAGTGGGATACATGGGAGAAAACGTACCTCTTGATTTTGCTCTCTGCCTGCGCATGCGCCAGGACGTGATAAACGGGGTTTCAATCGACGGCGAAAAGGTGGGCTTCGAGATCTTCAAAGACCATTGCTCGACTTTTCTCTACATCCCAATGACGGTGGAAAAGCCGGGATTGCAGAAGATTACCATCACTCATGAGGCATTCAGCAAAAAATAGACAAGGCTCAACTTGTAAAAAATCCAAATCCGCTCCCCCGGGCCGCAAACAGAACCCTGCCCGGGGGAACGGCTTGAGCCGCCTCCCGATCTCCTCATTCACGGATTTTCGCTTCAGAAAAACAAAACCTCCGCGCCCCGGCAATACCGCGGCCGGCTACGGCTCACATTTCTGGTCCTCATCGGCGAGAATTCCTTTTGACTTTTTACGAGGTATCAGCCATGTATCCATTGACATGCGCATCCAAATCATGCATATAGATATGCATGCGAACCACGATAAACATTGATGACGAAACCTTGGAAAAAGCAATGGAGCTCACCGGCGTGCGGGAGAAGACCTCGCTCGTTCGACGTGGCCTCGAAGCCCTGATCGCCCAGGAGAGCAGCAAGCGCCTTGCTCGGCTCGGGGGCACGGAAAACCAGCTTCGGTCTGCCCGCCGCCGTCGGCCTGGAGCTTCTTAGCCATGGTGCTGGTGGACACCTCCATCTGGGTGGATCATCTCCGCCGGGGAAACCCGCGACTCGAGGCCCTGCTTATGGAAGCACTGGTCGCCTGTCATCCTTTTGTGATCGGCGAACTGGCCTGCGGTACACTCCAAAATCGGTCGGGCATCCTCTCACTTCTCGGCTCCCTACCCCAAGCCCCTGTGATTTCCCACAAAGAATTTTTACATTTTATTGAACTGCACGCCCTTGCAGGGTTGGGCATCGGATTCTTAGACATCCACTTGCTGGCCTCGGCCCGCCTTTCCGATATGGCGCTATGGACGGCGGACAAGCGTCTCGCCCGCGTGGCCAATGATCTCGGCCTGGCCGTTTCATAGTGCCCGTTTTTCACACTCCACTCCAACATCGAAACTCCTCCAGGACTCGCAACAAACCATGCTATTGAAAACAGTTTGTTGAATGATCTTATGGGGATAATTGCTATATCGGCCGTGCACCAGGATTAATGTGGTGGGGGGGGGTGTTCATGGTGATGATGAGGCAAAAGTATATAAGCAGCTTTGTGATGTCGTTGAGGAATGGATTCAACTATATGACAATGACGGGGATTCCTTACCTCCTGCAACGGTAAAAAAGATTACTCAGGGAAATTTAACTTAAAAGGTTCATCCGGTTTTTGCGTACTTACAGCCTTTGAGATGACCATTCATATTGTTCGTCATTCCGGCATGCCCTTAGCCGGAATCCAGTTGTCCGGCGGAGGCCGGGATCAGGTGATTTTAACAGATCAATCGAGCAAGAATCCGCCTGTTTCCTGGCTACGATTTTGAACACAAAAAAAAGGCAGTTGAAGGAATCTCGAAAAATCCCGCAACTACCTGATTTTACTGGATGGTGGGCGGTAGAGGATTTGAACCTCCGACTTCCACCGTGTGAGGATGGCACTCTCCCGCTGAGTTAACCGCCCATATAGCCAAACTACTTACTACATCAGGACCTGCTATGCAATCAAAAAATCAGCTCCCATCCACCATTTGGTAAAGGCTTTCAATTTCAAGGTCATCCAGCTTTCGGTACTGGCCCAGCTTGAGATCCCCAAGGTTCAAAGGACCGAAACCCGTTCTTATGAGATGAATCACCAGGTAGCCCACCGCTTCGAGCATGCGCCGGATCTGCCGGCTGCGGCCCTGCCGTATTGTGATCCGAACAGTGCTTTGCCGATTGTTTCTGCTTACGACAACAGCCCTGGAAGGTCCACTGGGGCCGTCTTCCAAATCTATTCCGTTTCTCAAGGCAAACATCGCCTCGTCGGTCAAAAAGCCGGAGACGGTTGCCTTGTAGGTTCTCGGAATTTGATAGGAGGGGTGAGTCAACCTGTGAGCCAGGGGGCCGTCATTGGTCATGAGCAACAGGCCCAGGGTATCGAAATCCAGTCTTCCGACCGGATACACACGCACAGGGATGTCTTTCACCAAATCCGTTACAATCGGCCTTCCGGCGGGATCTTTCAAAGTGGACAAGTACCCGAAGGGCTTGTTGACCATGATGTAAACCGCGGAAGGTACAGAGGGAAGAGCCTTCCCGTCAACGGCGACCTTCTGCCCCTCCCTTTCAACCCGAATGCCCAGGTCGGTCACCGTGATGCCGTCCACAGAAACCCTTCCTTCGCGGATCCACTGGTCCGCGGTGCGGCGGGACGCCACCCCGGCCGTTGAGATCAACTTATTGAGCCGCTGCGGCCCTGTCTTACGTTTTTGAGCGGTCGAGGCGGTTTTACTCGGGACCCGCTGCTCCCGTTCGGTCCTTGCCGGGCCTTTCATCTTCGGTCGGGCACTTGTCTTTTCCTCCGCCGGCTTCCCGGTTTGCCGGGGATTTTTCTTGCCGATCGGTGTAGTTTTCGTCGCTGAACGCTTCCTGCCGGTTTTCATCCGATTCCAACTCCTTGATTTCCTTCAGTTCGGGCAGAGATTTTATGTCCTGGAGGTCGAACACCTCCAGAAAGTGTGACGTGGTCCCGTAGATGATGGGTTTTCCGGGAATATTTTTCCGCCCCACCACCTTTATAAGGTTTTTTTCCAATAAAGTGCGAAGAATCCCCCCTACATCCACGCCTCTCAACAACTCAATTTCGTGCCGTATGATGGGTTGCTTGTAGGCTATTATAGCCAATGTCTCCATTGCCGCGCGGGAAAGCCTGGAAGGCGATGTCCGAAGCATCCTTATAACATAAGGTGCATATTCGGCTTTGGTGCGAAATTCATATCCTCCAGCCACCTGCTTCAACACGAAGCTCCGATTCATTTCCTGGTAGTCTTTTTGAAGACTTTGCAGGGCCATCAATATATCAACCGAATCACAGTCAGGCATAATCCGTTCGAATTCCTGCACGGAAACCGGCTTGTCGGCTGCAAAGAGGACGGATTCCAGGATAAGAGCCAGGATTGTAATTTCATTGGGATCCATTACATGACACCATGCTTCTCTCACGGCCTGTTATACGGATATCGCCGCCATGGCAGGGCTGGAATATCCGTATGCGGCCCTGATAAACCAGCTGTAGAATTGCGAGAAGGGTTGTTACAAGTTCGCTGGTCGTACCCTCAGAGAAAAGCTCGTGAAAAAAGAGTTCGTTCGATTTTTCAATCCTGTCGACGATGAATTCGGCTTTTTCCTCAATCGACACCGCCTCCATTTCAAATGTCAGCCGCGGCCCGTCGGCGGCCGAATCCATAACCCGCTTGAAAGCTTTCATCAACTCGAAAAGGCTGACCGAAAGCCTCTGATCATAATCTTTCAGGTGTTCGTGAAAATAACGGGGCACCTTTCTCGAAAAAACGTCACGTTCAAGCATCTCCCGGGAGTCCAGTTCCCCGGCGGCCTCTCGAAAGCGCATGTACTCGAGCAGGGGGCGGGTGATTTCCATCCTCGGGTCTTCTTCTTCCTCATCCCCCTCTGCACCGGGAAGGAGCATCCTGGATTTTATATGGATCAAGGTGGAGGCCATGATCAGAAAATCCCCGGCCATATCAACGTCCAGGGCCTTCATCAAATCCAGAAACTCCAGATACTGATCCGTTATCATCGCTATGGGAATATCGAATATGTCTACCTCGTTTTTATGGATCAGATGAAGAAGAAGGTCCAGCGGGCCTTCGAACATTTCAAGTTTGATCCTGTAATCATCCATCGCGAACTCGTCAAAGTTTCACAGCCGCCCGAACCTGGTCCATTGTGTCCAAGGCCACATTCCGCGCTCTTTTGTTTCCCTCCGCCATGATCTCTTTCACCTGGTCCGGCCGGGTTTCCAGCTCCCGGCGCCTTTCTCTTACCGGTGCAAGGTATTGTTTCAATGCCTCGGCCATCAATTTTTTGCACTCCACGCATCCTATATCGGCTTTCCTGCATTCTTCGTCGATACGGGCAACCGTTTCCGGTGGCGAATAAATTTCATGGAACGAAAAGACGTTGCAGACACCCGGATCACCGGGATCACTCCGCTTAGCACGCTGCGGGTCGGTTATCATCTGAGCCGCCTTTCGATCGAGATCCTGGTCGCTGTCGGTCAGAAAAATAGCATTTCCGTAGCTTTTGCTCATCTTTCTACGGTCGATGCCGAGAATTTTAGCAGTCGGTGTCAACAGCGTATCCGGCTCCGGAAATATTTCTCCGAAAAAATGATTGAAGCGCCGGGCGATTTCCCTGGTTAGTTCCACATGTGGCGCCTGGTCCTCTCCCACCGGGACTCCATTGGCTTTATACATAAGAATATCGGCCGCCTGCAGCACAGGATAGCCCAGGAAACCATAGGTGGACAAATCCCTCTGGGTAATCTCCCGCAACTGATCTTTATAGGTCGGATTGCGCTCGAGCCAGGGCAGCGGCGTGATCATTGAAAACAGGAGGTGAAGTTCCGCGTGTTCCTTGATTTCCGACTGTATGAAAAATGTCGACCGTTCAGGGTCCAGCCCCACGGAAATCCAGTCCATTATTATTTCGTAGGTACTTTCCCGGATGATGTCGGTGCGGCTGTATTCACTGGTCAGCGCATGCCAGTCCGCGATGAAATAGTAGCATCTGTATTCATCCTGCAGGCGGCGCCAGTTCAGCAGCGCCCCATGAAGGTGTCCGAAGTGAAGTTTACCTGTCGGCCTCATTCCGCTTACAATAACTTTTCTTGTCATTTCAATTAACTCCTGAACATTTCATTTACAGGTCTTTCCAAACCTCTGTCGATCACAATCCATCGTGGACCACTTTCGGTGCCGGATCAGCCAAAACGTTGTTCCACCAGCCGTATTTCTTCTTCTTTCGTGGTGATGGCGGAATTCATCCGTGCTTCCAGTATGGTGTCGAAAATTTGCTTGAAGGCGGGTCCGGGTTTGAAGCCCATATTTATCAGGTCCTTGCCGGTAAGGTGCACCTTCATCGGCTTCAATTTAGTAAGATAGGTGGAAATAAGCTTGCGTATCTTCTCGCTGTTGGCCCTGGCCATCAAGTAAAGGAGCGGTTCTGTATCGTAAGGCCGCAGTAATGTATAGAGACGGTAGTTGTCCTCATTGAATTTAAAAAGGTTCCCGAGCAGATCTTCGAGATTTGCTCCCTGATCGATGAGGCGGACGCCGATGCCTTCGCGGATACCCATACGTTCGGCCGTCTGGCATAACTCTGGAAGGGTCAGCCGCGAGGTGAGCCCATAGAAATAAACCTTCCAGGGTTCAATTTGTTCATCCAGGAAAAGAAGGCTGTACCAGGCCATGACTTTGCCTATTTCTTCAAACAGGTAGTCCATGTCTTTATCCAGGGAAATCCTTGGATGAATGAATTCGAGAAGCTTGAATTCGGCCATTCGCCGGATGGCCTTGACCGGGGCCTTCTCCTTAAGTATCAACAGCAGCTCCAGAAAGAGGCGGTGGCCGGAAATCCCGGAAAGTACGTTGATTTTAACGGCGTTGCGCATCAGGGCCAGGGTGAGCTTGCCGAGCTTGAACCCGAAACGCTGTTCGAAACGAATGGCCCTGAAAATTCTCGTCGGGTCTTCGACGAAGCTAAGGTTGTGGAGAACACGAAGAACTTTCCCCTTGATGTCTCCGAGCCCCCCAAAATAATCTATCAGGGTTCCGTATTCTTTTTTGTTCAACTTTATGGCGAGTGTATTGATAGTGAAATCGCGGCGCGAAAGGTCGCGCTTGAGGCTGCTTGTTTCGACCACCGGCAGCGCGCCGGGCGATTCATAATACTCCATGCGGGCCGTTGCCACATCCACCTTGAAGCCGTCATCGAAAATAACCTTGGCGGTAGCAAATTTAGGGTGGCTCCTGACCCTGCCGCCGAAAAGCCTTGCCATTTCTTGGGCCGCCTTTATGCCGTCTTGTTCAACTACGATGTCGACATCCAGGTTTTTCTGGTTGAGAAGAACGTCTCGTACGACCCCGCCCACCAAGTAAACATTCAGCCCGAGCATGTCCCCCACCTGCCCGAACTGTTTAAGGATAGTGACATAACGGGCGGGGAGCCTTTCCCTGAGCAGGGATGACATATGCTTAGTACGCATACCGGGGCTGTCCGGGCCGGAATCATACAGAAGTTCAGCCGGCCTTTCACCGACCAGTATCTGTAGAATATCCGTCCTGGTTATCACTCCGACAACTCTGCCTCCCTCTACAACGGCAATGATCCTGGCTTTGTGCCTTATGATCAGGTCCTGAACATGGGACAACGGGGCGTCGGGTGAAACAGTCACGGCTTCTATGTTCATGTATTCGTGAACTTTAAGGTTTTCAAGCTTGAAGTACACTGCTTTTTCCACCACCTGCCTTGTTATGTAACCGAGAAGAGCAGCGTTTTCATCGATTACCAACAATACGTT
>CAYXDR010000151.1:0-7300 GCA_964463515.1 uncultured Desulfobacteraceae bacterium
GCCAAAGAAAGAGGTTGCTCAATTTTTTTGAATTTCCACATCAGCGTTTCATCCTCATATTTGATGTCTGATATATTACATGAAGCATTACATTGTGTCAACAACTATATTTTCTTGTCATTTCAAGTATATCTTACGTTTTTGCCTGCGGCCTCATGCTTTCAACTGTAGCTTATACGCCCGTGCCGGTTCATTCCTCCTGACGACCAATCCTTCGCCCTCACTGATCACGAAAAGGTAATTTTACAAAGTCCATAAATTACTTGACAGCGGGAGTTTGTATGATTAAAAAATGCTTCCTTATGATATTATTTCTTTATATATTAAGTATCATCAATAATTCAGTAAAAACATTTTTCATTATTACAACCGCTTATGCTGTTTCAGGCCTTTATGTCCAGATCCAGCCGGCGCTGCAAGGTGTTAAACATGCATGAACCCATTGACAAGCTGCTGCAAATCATCCAAAACGTTGCTGCGGGCATTTACTCAAACGACATCATGGAGCTGACCGGACCGGAAGCACCGGAACCTGTGCGCACAATCGCCGAAGCCATGGGGCTCATGATGGTAAAAGTGGAAGCCAGGGAATACCGCCTGGAGATGATGGTCGAAGAACTCCAGCGACTAAACGAAAAGATCCGCCGAAACACAATCAATACTGTATCGACTATGGCACACGCGCTTGCGGCGCGCGACAAATACACCGAGGGTCATGCCGCCAGAGTCGGCGAGTTGTCCGGCCGAATTGCGGAAGCCCTGGGGCTGGAAAAAAAGGAAGTTGAAAAGGTATCCCTTGCAGGGCGCCTTCACGACATCGGTAAAATAGGTTTTCCAGACAAGCTTTTTCAGCCTCACGGCGCAAAAAATCCTCCTGAAATTATAAAAGAAATCACCAAACATCCCCATACCGGGGCTGAAATTCTCCAGGAGCTGGATTTCCTTGGAGAAGCCCGCGAATATGTGCACTGCCACCACGAACGCCTTGACGGCAAAGGCTATCCACGACGGCTGCCGGCGGAAAGCATCCCGATGGGGGCCAGGATCATCGCTGTGGCAGACAGCTACGATGCCATGACAACGGACAGGCCTTACCAGAAGGGGATGAAACCGGCCGAGGCCTTGGCGATTCTGCGCAAACAGGCTGGTGTAAAACTGGACTCCGATTGTGTCGAGGCCTTCGCCCGCATTCTGGAAAACGATGGCTTACTTGCCAGCTGAGCGATGTTTATCGTGGAAAATCAATCCTAATGATCAATGCATGAAAGCGGACGGTCGCTGTGCAGTCTAAGGAGAAAGCGATGATTTTTCGGCCCGTTGACAAATTACCAAACCGGTTTTCATTTATAACGGCTTTATTTCTGCTCACGGCATCGTGTTCCGGGCAAGGTCTTGCCGGCGGCACTCAAAAAGCCGGGGCCGGGCCCCTGTACGATGAAGCTGAGAACCGCTATATTGTCCAAATGGCCGACCCCCCGCTGGCGGCCTACGAGGGAGGAATAACGGGTTTGGATCCTACCAGCCCTGGGGTCACCGGTAAGAAGCTGGACCTGCAATCCACAGAGGCCAGGGCTTATCTGGAGTACCTTTCCCGAAAAAAATCGCTTTTCAAAAAACGGGCCGAGCTTTTGTTAGGAAGGGAGGTAGTTTTTGATGACAGCTTCGAAATCACTCTGAATGCGGTGGTAATGACAATGACCAGGGCGGAAGCGGCTGAAATTTCCGCCATGCCCGAGGTAAAGAGTGTCGAACCGGACCGGGAGCTAAAGCTGCACCCGAAAACGGAGGGTAACCTGCAGCTTCCCCCCGATTAGAATGAATGCTTAATACACGAAAAAGGATACAGACCGATGAAAAAATTCTGTTTATGGTTTATAGCCTTGGCGATCATGGTTCAATGCGCGATTACTATAAATGCGGACGCCAAACCGTCTGCCGATGAATCGGAAACCGGCAGATACATAGTTGTTTTGAAGGATCCCTCTGTGTCCATGTATCATGGAGGAGTCCCCGGCTTGAAAGGTACCAGCCTGCGGGCCACGGGTACACGCAAACTAGATGCCGCCAGCACACATGCCCAGGCCTACCGAAGCCATCTGCTCCAGAAACACGACCGGGTATTGACGGAAGCAAGCGAAAAGATCGGCCGCACCCCGGAAACCGACCAGCGCTATACAGTTGTCTTGAACGGTTTCGCCGCACGACTCAGCCGGGGAGAAGCGGAAAAGATGGCGCGTTTGCCCGATGTGGCCTTCGTGGAGCCGGAGCGCATTCAGCAGCTGATGACGGATGCAGGACCTCAGTGGTTTGGTGCAGATGATATATGGAACGGAGCGGCCGGCCTTCCCGCTGCAAAAGGTGAAGGCATAATCGTGGGGGTAATTGATACAGGCATAAATCCGCTCAATCCCTCGTTTCAGGACCCCGGGCCTTTGGATAACTATGATTTCACCAATCCACTCGGAAAATTCGTGGGGGTGTGCGATCCCGAAAACACTGTTTATGATCCCTCTTTCCAATGCAACGACAAATTGATCGGCGCATGGGATTTTACCTCCGAGACGCCCGGAAACCCGGCCGGCCCAGTGGACGTGGCCGAACATGGCTCGCACACCGCGTCCACCGCGGCCGGCAACAGGGTCAATGCCGAGTTTGATGCGGGAGGAAAAAGCTTCAGTCGAACCATTTCAGGGGTGGCACCCCATGCCAACATCATAGCGTATCGAGGCTGTGGTACCCATGGATGCCCGAATTCTGCAACAATCGCCGGCATCGAACAGGCGGTGAAAGACGGTGTCGACGTGATCAATTATTCGATCGGTGGAAGGCCCAGGGACCCATGGAGTACTGCAGACGCTCTCGCCATGCTTGCCGCCCGCCACGCAGGAGTGTTCGTTTCAGTCTCCGCCGGTAACAATGGTCCGGACGCGGAAACGATAGGCAGTCCGTCAAACTCGCCATGGGTGATGTCCGTGGGCGCAAGCACGCACGACCGGGCACTGCTGAACACAGTTTCAAATCTGTCTTCAGACGGCGCTTCGCTGCCAGACCTCCCCGGACGGGGATTTACAGACGGCTTGACCGAAACCTCGATAGTCTATGCCGGTGATTTCCCGAATCCCGATGCCCCCGAGGATGAACCCCCGGGACACTGCTGCACCCCCTATCCTCCAGGCACCTTCGATGGTCAAATCGTTGTCTGTGACCGAAGCGCGGGCTGCGGACGAGTGAAAAAATCCGAAAACGTGAAAGCCGGAGGAGCAGGCGGATTCGTCCTGGTAAACGACAGCGTAAACGGCGCATCACTGTTGGGAGATGAGTTTGTTTTGCCCGGAACTGCGATCAGCCATCAAGACGGCCTCGTTCTCAAGGAGTGGTTGGCCGCAAACACCGGCACCAAGGCTACTATAACAGGCCTTCAGCTGGATTTAGACGATGATTTCGGAGATATTATGAGTTCTTTCAGTTCCCGCGGCCCAGACGCCTCTTTGCAGAATGTAATCAAACCGGATGTCTCCGCTCCCGGGGTTGATATACTTGCTGCAAATGGAATCGGTGGTGAAATCAGCTGGGGGCCAATGAGCGGGACGTCCATGGCAAGCCCCCACTCGGCCGGGGCAGCGGCGTTGGTCAGGCAGTTGCATCCGGACTGGACACCGGCAGAGGTCCAGTCGGCAATAATGATGACCGGATATGCCGGGTTGCTGAACGAAGATTCTTCTCCAGCAGACATCTTTGATCGCGGTGCAGGCCGTGTACAGGCCAACTTGGCACCTCAGGCCGGCCTGATCATGAATGAAACCTATATCAATTATCGGGATGCAAACCCCGGCGCACAAGGCGATCCATCCAAGCTCAACATTCCAAGCCTTGCCCAGCATAAACTGGTTCGCGACTTCTCCTGGAAACGAACGGTCGAGAACCCGACCACTGAGGAAACCCTCTGGACAGCCGCAGCCGGCTCCGGTGAACCGGAATTATCCATCGAAGTCTCTCCGGAACAATTTACGATACCACCCGGAGAAACCGTGGATGTCGAGGTTACAGCACGCGTGGACGATGTTCTCGACGAATGGCTTTTCGGCCGCGTAGACTTTACGGCGGCGGGTCAAACCCCGCTTCATTGGCCCGTAGCCGTCAGGCAGGTGCTATCCAACCTCGAATCCTTTTATTATTTCGAAGAACTTTTCAGCAATGACATAATTACACTGGAAAATATCAGGTCAGCCGAAGATGTAACTGACTTCACCCCTGAAGTGCTGGGATTCAGCCCTGGAGAAGAACACACGGGCTTGATTTGGCAGGATCCGACCAAAGAAGAGTATGACGACGGCCGGACTCCTGAAACCGGCGAGTACATTGTCAAAAAGGTTTTGGCCCCTGAAAACTCCCGCCTGGTGGCCGAAATCTATTCCACGACTTCCCCGGACCTGGACTTATTCATTTATAATAATACGGAAGAAAAGAAGGCCTGCGCCTCAGCGGCAACCGGGAGCGATGAGTACTGCAATATCGACAATCCTGAGGAAGCGGAATACGCGATAATCGTTCAGAATTATACCGCTTCTGATCCCTCGGGCAAGGACCCGGATAGTTTTACGCTGGGAGTAGCGGTAGTGCCTTCCAGTAGTTCGGAAAATGCGGTTGCCGTGGCAAGGCCTACAAATGTAAACATACCGGCAGGAGACCCTTTTGATATCGATATCAGGTTAGACCTGGACAAATCGAGCCAGCACTGGTACGGAGGAATCGTTGCCGGATCCAGCCCGAAAAACCCGGCTGATATCGGCCGGGCAAACATCGATATCCTGATTAAAAGCCCCACCCGCAGAGGCGGGGGAGGAGGAGGGTCCGGCTGTTTTATCGATTCGATCAGATAAAGACCTAGAGGGGCTTGGCGCGGATGTTTTACCAGGCCCCCTTCTAATTTTCATTTTCCAGAGGAACAGATGAAAATTCTTAAAGACCTGATTGCGTCTCTGGATTCAGAGTCTAAAGTATATGACGTCAGGCAGGGCATTTTTCACACCGCAGTGGTTGCCAGACATTGCGGGCTTGCCGCGACTCTGCCGAAAGATGCAATGCGCCAGGAGCCACCGCTCATGACAATGCCAGGAACCCTGCTGGAACGGACTGCAACCGAGCTTGCACAGTTGTCCATGTCCGACCGCATTCTGGAAGCAGCGGTTGGAATGGCGGCCATCAATTCCCTGGTGGATATAGACGAAAAACTGTGTGTCGAGCTCAATGCCGCGGAGCTGATAATTGAGAAAGGCTGCGGAAAAAATGTCGCCATCGTCGGCCATTTCCCGTTCGTACCCAGGGTAAGAGAGAAGGCGGCCAAGTTATGGGTCATCGAAAAAAATCCCGGTAAGGGAGACATGGAGGAACATGCCGCCAATGAAGCAATACCTGATGCGGATGTTGTGGCGGTAACCGGCACTGCCCTTACCAATCACACGCTGGAAGGCCTGCTGGCGCTGCGAAAACCAGGGGCTTTTTTGATCATGCTGGGGGATACCGTTCCGTTGACACCACTTCTGTTCGAATTTGGTGTCGATGCTTTATCAGGCACGAAGGTTGTCGATGCCGACACCGTGTTGCGCTGTGTCAGCCAAGGTGCCAACTACAGACAAATAAAAGGCATCAGGAAGCTCACCATGCTTAGGCGGTAGCGGTATCTGGCCTGCCCTGCTTGATTGAAACTTGATGAAGCCGTAAAAAGTCAAAACATCCCATCTATCGTCACCCCGGTGCAGGCCGGGGTATAGTCATTCCAACAACTTATGGATTCCGGCCTACGCCGGAATGACGGCTTGGGGACTTTTTACGAGGCCATCAAACTTGTAAAAAATAGTGCACGATATTATTGTAGAACGTAGTGGAATTCTAAGTATTGTTTTTCATTTCATCAAAGCAATTTATCCAAAGCCACAAAGGAAACTACCATGGGAGATTATGAACGGTTTAACGAATACCAGTACGGGCTCAGCCGCCGCCGTTTTCTCCAGCTTACAGCTATGTCTGCACTTGCCGTTGCAACCGGCTGCGCTACAGACCCTGTCACAGGCAGAAGGCAACTCATGCTGGTCTCCGAACAGGATGAAATTCAGATAGACCGCCGGTATGCACCCATCCAGTTTTCCACGGATTACGGCCCAACGCAGGACCATGCACTGAATGCCTATGTAAACGAAATCGGCAGAAGCCTGGCTTTGGAAACACACAGGCCTCACATGCCCTATTCTTTCAGGGTTGTCAACGCCAACTATGTCAATGCTTATGCATTTCCAGGCGGAAGCATCGCTTGCACCCGCGGAATATTGCTGATGCTTGAAAATGAAGCCGAACTAGCCGGCCTGCTCGGCCATGAAATAGGCCATGTGAACGCCCGCCACACGGCGGAACAAATGTCAAAAAGCCAGGTTTCAAGCATCGTTGTAAGCGGTCTGGCCGTTCTCGCCGACAGGGCCGCCGGTATGGGCCAGGTAGCCTCTGCCCTCGGCGGGATAGGTGCAGGAGTCTTTCTCGCGAGATACAGCCGTGACAACGAACGAGAAGCTGACGCCCTTGGAATGCGGTACATGGCAGGCTCCGGGTACAACGCCGAAGGCATGGTGGGGCTCATGGACATGCTCAACAAGAAGAAGAAAACAAGGCCGAGCGCCATCGAACTCATGTTCGCCACCCATCCCATGAGCGAAGAGAGGTACCGAAATGCGGTCCATTCGGCCACCACCACCTATGCTTCTTCCAAAAATCTTTCTTTGAACCGTGAACGTTACATGGACAACACTGCAAAACTCAGGTCCATCAAGGGGGCCATCGAAGAGATGCAGAAAGGCGATGAGGCCATGGGCTCCAAAAATTACAGGCAGGCCGAAAAGCACTACCGAATTGCATTGAAACGGGCCCCGTACGACTATGCGGCCTTGCTCTCGATGGCCAAATGCCAGCTCATACAGCGCAACTATGCCGAAGGTGCACGATATGCCGAACAGGCCAAGTCCAGTTATCCCCGGGAAGCCCAGGGGCACCACCTGCACGGTTTTGCCGCCCTGAAACTCAAGAATTTTGAATCCGCCTACCAAAACTTTCAAAATGAACGCCGCCTTCTGCCAGAGAACCCCACCTCCATCTTCTTCATGGGTTACAGCCTGGAAGAAATGGGACGCAGGCAGGCCGCAGCCCGGCAATACCAGCGATATCTGCAGCGCGTGCGCCAGGGGGACTACGCACAACATGCGGCTCGGCAGCTCCAAAAATGGGGATATGTTCTTTAGCTGTTAGCCGGCCGGAA
>CAYXDR010000152.1:0-7295 GCA_964463515.1 uncultured Desulfobacteraceae bacterium
GTAGACGATCTCGTGGTTAAGCCCCTTGTCGACGCCGGGCTTGATGGAATCGAGGTATTTTACCCCTACGATAAAAGATACCGCAGGGAAGCGACCAACCACTACCGGGAAATCACCCGAAGGATGGGACTGCTCGTCTCCGGCGGAACAGACTACCATGGCGACGGCCGTAGCAGCCTGCGGGATGTTGAATTAAGCCCAGAACACGCTTGCCGTCTATTTTCTCTGAACCTAGCCAAGGGTATTTGAAATCCCGCCAAACTCTCCATTTCCCGATGTTGTTATTGATGGTTCCGGCGTGGCCCGCGGTCCCCCTCTACGCTACTGCTGCACACCAATCGGCGTCGGGGTCGGTATCGGCCGTTTTTAAATTAGTTCTTTTTTTCCGCCCAGCTAATGGCTGATTGCTAGAAGCTAACAGCCATCTAAAATTACTCCTGAATTATCGATCCATTAAGTATTCTGGAAGACAAAACCTCATATCAACCAGGTAAGAATCCAACGCCATGCCTTTTATGGCAGAGAGATCTATTTGCTCAAATATACCGGCGATTGAAAATTCAAACTGTTTTATTGTCAAAAACCGGCTCAGCTGAGAATCTGGCTCAGGAAAAGCTTGCTGCGCTCATGTCTGGGGTTGGAAAAAAACTCTTCAGGGGCGGCTGCTTCCAGAATCTGCCCGTAATCCATAAAGAGCACCCTGTGTGCAGCCTTTCGTGCGAATCCCATTTCATGCGAGACCACGAGCATGGTCATCCCTTCTTCGGCCAGATCGATCATAACCTCCAGCACTTCTTTGATCATTTCCGGATCAAGAGCCGAGGTGGGCTCATCGAAAAGCATTACCCTGGGCTTCATGCAAAGACTGCGGGCGATTGCAACCCGTTGCTGCTGTCCACCTGACAATTGCCCCGGAAATTTTTTGGCCTGCTCTGCAATATGAACTTTTTCCAGGTAGAACATGGCGGTTTCTTCGGCTTCTATTCTTGGAACTTTTCTCACCCAGATAGGGCCAAGAGTAAGGTTTTCGAGAATCGTCAGATGGGGGAAAAGGTTGAAATGCTGAAAGACCATGCCCACCTCGGCCCGAACTCTTTCAATATTTTTAATGTTATTGGTAAGTTCGATTCCATCCACAACGATGCGGCCGCTCTGATGCTCCTCCAACCGGTTTATACAACGAATGAGTGTGGACTTACCCGATCCCGATGGTCCGCATACGATTACCCTCTCACCTCGGCTTACAGTAAGATTTATGTTCTTGAGCACATGAAACTCGCCAAACCACTTGTGAACTTCTTCCATCTCCACTATAGAATCCACTGCCTGCCGAGGTACTTCCCCTGTGTTCGCAGAAGACCGTTTCATCAATGACACTCCTTATAAAATCAGGCACTCAACGAAATATTACCTGCCAGATCCCAGTTCCCTCTCCAGTTTACGACTATAATGGGACATGGCAAAACAACAAATAAAGTAAATTAAAGCCAGGAATACATATGCTTCCGTACTAAACCCCATCCACTTGGGCTGTGCGAGTACTGATTCCGTGGTTTTCAACAGATCGTAAAGAGCAATAATCACCAACAAAGAGGTATCCTTGAACGCCACGATAAGGATACTCACCGTCGGGGGGATCACAATCTTGAGGGCCTGTGGAAGGATAACCAGCCGCATCATATTAAAATAACTCAACCCCAGGGACTGGGCAGCCTCATATTGTCCTTTGTTCATCCCTTGGAGACCCCCGCGGACGACCTCGGCTATATAAGCCGAAGTAAACATAATCAAGGCACCCTGAGCCCTGATGAGTTTGTTGATCGTAACGCCTTCCGGCATAAAAAGCGGAAACATCATTACAGACATGAACAGAAGCGTGATCAGCGGCACTCCTCGAATAATCTCTATGTAGATCACGCATATCGATTTGATCAAAGGCATGCTGGACTGCCGCCCGAGTGCAAGCAGAACCCCTACGGGGTAAGCAACCACCATCGCCACAGCCGCCAGAAAAAAGGTGAGTGGGAGCCCCCCCCATTCGGTGCTCTCCACCACCTCCAGGCCGAAAACCCCTCCCCTCATAAGTATGCCCATGGCCGCAGCTCCAACGACCCAGGCTAAAGCCAAGGGCTTTTTCCAGTGGCTTCGATTCCAGGTAAACCCCAGCAAAACGAGCAGTATCAGCACTGCACAAATCGGACGCCAATGAAGCTCGTAAGGATAAAAACCAAACATTATGAATCTTATATTTTGGCTTACCACAGACCAGCATGCACCGTCCGTAAGCTTGCATTGCTCGGCGGATGAAAACCACATGCTGTCTACAAAAGCCCATTGAAATAAAGGAGGAACAACCTTCCATAAGCCATATAGCACAAGGATGGTTAGCAGCGAATTAAAAAATCCGTTGAAAAGATTTCCCCTGATCCATCCTATCATACCCACCCGGGTGACCGGTGGTTTCAAATCCGGTTCATAAGCACAGGATTCCGCCATCTCGCTACCGCTCCACCAGTTGAGTTTTTCGATTGTACCAATTCATAAAAGCGGAAGTCGCCAAACTGAACATCAAGTACACCACGATAATCAACAGCACCCCTTCAATCGCCTGGCCTGTCTGATTGATTGTAGTGTTGGCCACCGAAAAAAAGTCAGGATAGCCAATGCCCACGGCAAGAGAACTGTTTTTTGTAAGATTCAACATCTGGCTTGTCACCGGCGGGACAATAACTCTAAGAGCCTGAGGCAGTACTACGAGGTGCAAAATCCTTCCTCCCCTGAGTCCAAGGGATTTTGCCGCTTCGGTCTGTCCCTTGTCAACGGCTGCGATTCCCGACCGGACAACCTCAGCTATGAAGGCGCCGGTGTACATGACCAGGCCTATCAAAAGGGCTGTGAATTCAGGGCTGAGGCTGAAGCCTCCTTTAAAGTTAAATCCCTTCAGTTCCGGAACATTCATGTCCGCAGGAGCCCCGAAAAGGAGCCACACAATCGCCGGAAGGCCTATGACCAGCCCCAAAGAAGCCTGAAATACCGGAAAGGTCTTGCCGGTGGCGAACTGCCGGTTTTTCGCCCACCGGCGAAGCAACACCACGCCGAAACACGCTACGATCAGTGCTCCGATTACGTAGAGATGGGCAGGATGGGCTTCGGGCACAGGAAACAAAACGCCCCTGTTGCACAAATACACCCCCTTCACAGGACTAAAAGCCGAGCGGGGCGGCGGGAGATTTTGATAAAACATCGCATACCAGAAGAAAAGCTGGAGTAGCGCAGGGATGTTTTGCATTACCTCTATATAGGCACCGGCAATCTTGGCGACCAGCCAGTTGCTGGACAAGCGTGCGATACCGACTACGGTCCCCAGAATAATAGCCAGGATGGTTCCCACCGCCGCCACCTTCAGGGTGTTGAGCACCCCCACCAAGAGAGCCCTGGCATAGGAAGAAGCGGCACTGTAGGAAATTAATGATTCTCCGATCTGGAAAGAGCAAGGTTCGGCCAAAAACGAGAACCCTGTAGCAACCGACTGCCGGGCCAGGTTGGCCTGTGTATTGCTGAATATTATGTAACCGACTGCCACTACAAATGCAGCGGCGGCCAATTGATAAACCCAGGCCCGTTTGTTGGGATCGTGCCAGAAAGGCGTCGTTGTTTTTGTTTTGGACATATAGGGACTTCTATTTATGGATTGCCCACCCTCTCCCTCTTCAAAAGGGAGAGGGCAGGGACAAAAGGTCAAACAGTTGCCGGCCTTGATAACAGATTAACGGAACGGAGGTGAATACATCAGGCCACCGTCGGTCCACAGGGCATTTAGCCCACGCGACAGGCCAAGGGGGGTGTTTTTGCCCACATTACGCTCGAAAATTTCGCCGTAGTTGCCCACATGCGCAATGACTTTGCGTGCCCAATTTTTCTCCAGTCCCAAAGCCTTTGCCGCCCCCTCGCTCACAGACAGGAACCGCTTGATCTTTGGATCGTCACTTTCCGCCATCTTTTCGATATTCTTTGATGTAATCCCCAACTCCTCAGCCTGGATCAAAGCCTGAACCGTCCAGTTCACAATATCTCCCCATTGGTTGTCCCCATGGCGCACGCAGGGAGCTAGAGGTTCCTTGGAGATAATTTCAGGCAGTATCACATACTTTTCCGGATCTGGAGCCACCACCCGCATGCCTGCGAGCTGAGAAGAGTCAGATGTAATACAATCACACCTTCCTCCATAAAATGCCTCCTGAAGGGCAGCCTGATTTCTAATAACCACAGGTTCGTATTCCATCCCCATTTTGCCGAAATAATCGGCCAGATTAAGCTCCGTAGTAGAGCCCGGAAGGACGCACACAGAGGCACCGTCTAGCTCTTTCACGCTACTTACCCCAAGATCCTTGGGAACCATAAATGCCTGACCGTCATAGTAATTCACATGGGCGAAATCCAGGCCAAGAGCCGTGTCCCTGCTCAAGGTGGTGGTCACATTCCTGCAGAGAACATCCACTTCCCCGGCTTGAAGCGCCGTGAAACGGGCAGTGGAGGTCAACGGGATGAATTTGATGTTATCTGGAGCGCCGAATACTGCACAGGAAACCGCGCGCGCGGTATCCACGTCCAGGCCTGTCCAAATTCCTTTTTCATCAGGCATGGCAAAGCCTGCAAGCCCCTCACTCACACCTGCATTGATGTGGCCGCGGTCCCGGACGGTGTCCAAGGTCTTTCCGGCCATCGCCGAGCCGCAAAACAGCAAACCCATAACCATAACCGCTGTAGCAAATTTCAGTGTACGCATGAATTGCCTCCTTTTAATTTTGAAGTTCCGGGTTTGGATCTGCACGGTGAGCCGACAGTGCAGATAATTTCCATCCGGTATTACCGGATGAGCACTAGACAGGGTAAACACAATCTTATTTGTTATTTTTCCACCCTGCTTCTCAGCGCATCGATCTTGGCCTGATCGGCGCCCAACCCCATTAGATAATCGCACAGCGCCCGAGTCATTTCCAGCGCCTTGTCGCGTTCCTCTTCGTAAAGGTTGGCTGTCTGGCCAGGGTCTTTCTTAATGTTGTAAAGTTCAGGCGCATCGCTTTGCCTGCCGCCAAGCAGAAGCACATAATCCTTGCCGGTTACCGTTACCCAGAACATGGCGCTGTCTTCTTCAGGAACAAGCGAAAATGAGAAGCCTTCGTTAATAAAACCCAGACGCTGAGAAGAAAAAATAAATTCCCTTCCCCAATCAATCTTTTCCCCCCTTACAAGCGGCAGCAGGGATTTCCCATCCATCGGATTAAGGCCCCGCTGCCTTCCCAGCATTATCCCTTTGAGTTCGGCCGCAATTTCTCTCAAAGGCACCGGCGCTTTCCCGGGAAGCGGTTTTGAAACATCTATAGCGGCGGCATCCAGAATCGTAGGGGTTATATCCATTGGCTGAACGAGTTCTTCCACTCTTTTGCCTGCACCTGACTGCCCCGGCATTTTTATGAACAACGGCACATGCACTACATCATCGAATAAAGGCCATTGCCCCCGCGGATCGGTCTTGGTGATATTGAGTTTTCCGGTTCTGTTGTGTTCCCCCAGCAAGATGCCATGATCGCTGGTAAAAATGATCATCGTCTCATCGTAGATGCCCACATCCTTGAGTTTGCGGATCGCGAAGCCGATCCACTTGCTCACCATCTCCACTTCGCCCTTGTACCTGGCCCGCATGTTATTCAATTCCTCGGGCGTAAAAACCTCGGCGAGACCATAGTTCGGCATAATCATCGGCGTTCCCTGGTAATCAGGATCGTACTTATCTACATAATACTGGGGAGCATCCCACGGTTCATGGGGATCGAAAAAATCCAGGTGCAAAAGAAAGTCCTCTGCCTTGTAGTTGAGTTCGATCCACTTGCTCGCCATTTTTGCAACACGCGGGGGAAAATGATCTTCTTCCCAGATCCAGTGGTTGTTCACCCATTGGGAAAGATCTGCCTGGGTGTAATCTCCAAAATAAAAGCTGTGCCTTGCTTTCTCGTGCGGGATAATTCTCGGCAGATCCTGATTCATCTTAGTGAAATAGACATCTCTTTCCTGCCCTCGCTCGAGGTGATGGCCGAGATAACCCCGGTTATAATTCTGCTCGTGACGCAGGATTTCATTGCTGTCGGTGATAAGCTGGGTGATATAGCCGTTGTCCAAAAGAATTTCAGCTATGGTTATATCCCTTTCCGTCAACCTTTCCCATCCCCTGAACGGGAAACCCAGCTTTCCGGTAAGCATATCGTAGCGTTGCGGCACAGTGGGAAAACTGCCTGCATAGCAACGATCGAAACAGACCGAATCGGCAAGCAACGAATCCAACTCCGGAGTGTCGATCTGCTGCAAACCGAAAGCCCCTATATGGTCATATCGAAGAGAATCGGATAAAATAAGAACTATCTTCATAAATTGTTTTCCTCCCTCCGCATAGCAATCCGGGAATTCCGGAAGCTCCACTATTCAAAGCCAATTTTGTCGGTGAGCCAAAAAGAAAAAATAAACCGCAATAAGACCAGAGACCCGGTCAAAAAGGATGAAAACGGGTGGAACATCATCGCCGTTTTGACACGCTTATACACCGGTCATTTTTTCTTGTCAAACAATTTTGACAAGATTTCCTTTCGGTTTCATCAATTTTCGTGCCACATTTTTATTGACAGAACAAACCTGGCAGAGCTAAATTGCCAAAAAAGTGAAATACGTTTTTGGACAGCCAAGCCGATCGGGAGGAGCATATCGATGGAAACGGTAATCACCTCGCTGGACGATACGGACAGAAATATTATTTATGAACTGCAGCGGGACGGTAAAAAGTCCAGCAGGGACATCGCCGAAAAACTCGGTGTTTCCGACGGCACGGTGAGGTTCCGAATTAACAAATTAATTAAAAAGGACATTCTCCGGATCACAGCCTCCCTTAACCCTTTCGCCTTTGCAAACGGCATGATCGCACTCGTGGGCATGGAACTCGAAAAACGAACCCATGCATCCACGATGGCCAAGGTTGCTTCCTTGAGCGGGGTTCTTGCGGTCTGTAACGTCACAGGAAAATACGACCTGATGGTGGAAGTTTTTTTGGAATCCCGCGAAAAACTCAACACTTTTTTGATTGACGATCTCTCTACCATAGAGGGAATCACCAGAACCGAAACCTTCATCGTGCTCGATGCAATAAACAAATGGGTGGAGCTGCCTGGAAATCCGGCAGTCAAATAAGATGGCCTCGAAAAAAGTACAATCTCCGCTTTATCGGCGTCGGGGTCGGAATCGGTATCGGG
>CAYXDR010000153.1:0-7204 GCA_964463515.1 uncultured Desulfobacteraceae bacterium
AAACGGCCTGGTTTTGACAATGGACAGCCGGGCCAATGTTTTTGATCGGGGGCTTGTAGCTGTTTCCGGGGATTCCATTGAATGGGTCGGCAGCGAACATTCGGCCCCTGCCTTTTCAGCCGCAACCACCATAGATGCCAGAGGTGGAATAATATCACCCGGTCTTGTAAACGGCCATACCCACGCCGCGATGAGCCTTTTCCGGGGCCTTGCAGACGACCTGCCGCTTATGGAGTGGTTAAACGACTACATTTTCCCGGTTGAAAGGCAAATGGACAACGATTTCGTTTACACAGGCACCATCCTTGCCTGTGCTGAAATGATTCTTTCCGGTACCACTACCTTCTGCGATATGTACCTGTTCGAGGAAGCCGTGGCCGAGGCCGCCCGGAAAGCCGGAATGAGATGTCTTGCGGGAGAGGTATTCTACGATTTCCCATCCCCGAATTACGGTGGAATCGACAACGGATTTGCATACGTGGAAAGCATGATAGAACGGTGGAAGGATGATCCTCTCGTATCCATTGCAATCGAGCCCCACGCTCTCTATACATGCAGCCCCGAACTTTTGCGAAGAGCCGGAGATTTGGCGGAAAGCCTGCCTTATATCACCCATGTCGCTGAAACAAAATCGGAAATCGATGAAATAAAGCGGCGTTACGGAAAGTCCCCTTTCCGTCATCTCCATGACCTGGGCCTGCTGAATTCCAGGCTTATATCTGTACATTGCGTTCATGTGGAAGATGAGGATGTTTCCCTCATGGCCGAAAGGGGCGTCAGGGTCGTCACGACCCCTGAAAGCAATATGAAACTCGCTTCCGGGACGGCCAGGGTGAAAAAATTTCTGGAGGCCGGCCTGACGGTCGGCCTTGGAACAGATGGGTGCGCTTCCAACAACGACCTGGACATGTTCGGGGAGATGGATACGGCTGCAAAGCTGGGCAAAATTTCGACGATGAATCCCACCGCAGCCTCCGCTCCCGAGGTTTACAAAATGGCCACCATAGAGGGGGCCAGAGCCCTTGGGATGGAAAAATCCATAGGATCCCTGGAACAGGGAAAAAAGGCGGATATCGTCATCATCGACACCAACACCCCCCATATGACACCCATGTATGAGCCCTTTTCACACCTCGTCTACGCAGCAAACGGCAGTGACGTGACGCACACGATCATAGGAGGCCGCCTGGTGATGGAAGACAGGCGGCTGCTTACACTGGACATCCATGAGGTGCTCGAGGCGGCCAGGTCAAAGCAAAAAATCGTGCTGGAACAACTGGATCTGGGGAACAAAGCAGCCTGACATTTTTTTACCCCCTAGATCCATTCTTTCACGGGTTGAACCTGCAAATCCGGCGGCTTGCAGGGCCCTTTTTTGGTCGGGGAACCACAAGCAGTTTACAAAGGCCGCAGACTACGACTTTATGAAGGCTGAAAAAGCCCTTTTGATGGTATTGTCGATTTGAAAACCGCTGAAACAAAAAATGGTTCGGTTTTATACGCTGCACTGCTTGCGGCGCTGGTCTTGTTCGTGTTCGTGCCGGTGGGGTTGCTGCTCTACTTGTACTATTCCGTGACGCTGGAGGCTTCAGAACGAATCGAACGCGGTGTGATCAATGATATTCTCGCCTCCGAAAGTCCGGTTTATTATGATGACGGAAAGACCGTCATGGGTGTTTTTTTCGACAAGACCCACCGTCAATACATCCCATATGAAGAAATCCCGAAAGTATTCATAAAGGCCATTGTCGCGGCTGAAGACAGGCGCTTTTTCGAACACCACGGCGTGGACCTGAAAGCAGTGGCCAGGGCGATGATAACCAACATCAAGGCGGGACGGGTTGTTCAGGGCGGCAGCACCATAACCCAGCAGACAGCCAAGAATGTTTTCAAACGCGAACGGAGATCTTACAGGGCAAAGCTCAAGGAACTCTGCCAGGCTTTTCTTCTGGAACGTAATTATTCGAAAGAAGAAATACTTGAAATGTATGTAAACCAATTTTTTGTGACAGGGTATGGAAAGGGGCTCCGTATTGCCTCTCAATATTTTTTCGACAAGGACGTGGAGGACCTCGACCTGGTGGAAGCAGCCTTCATCGCCGGATCCTTGAAAGCCCCGAGCAGGTACAATCCATTCACCAAAACCACCCGGGAATCCAGGGACAGGGCCCGCAGGCTCGCAAAGGAGAGAAAAGACTATGTGCTTTCGTCGATGCACAGCTTGAATTTCATATCCTCCCGAATGTATACCGAAGCCCTGCAGCGGGAAGTTCCGTTCTGTGAAGGACAAATCTCCTACAGGCTCAATGTGGTTATGGATCATATCCGCAGTCACCTGCAGTCCGAACCTTTCCGCCAAATTCTCGAACAACAGGGGATCGACAATATCGCCACCTCGGGCGTAAGCATCCACACATCCATAAGTGAAAGCCTGCAAAAACGCACACTGGAAAGTCTTCGCAGGCATCTGCCCCGGCTTGATATCCAACTTCAAGGCTACAGGCCGCATGAAGACCCGCTGCTTTCCGGAGCAGACGGGGCCGCGGAGCGGGGTCCAACCAAAAACGATGTGCTTTTTGCAGCCGAAGTAACACAGTTGAACCCCCAGGATGCAGATGCGGTAATGACAGTGGAATGGGAAGCAGGAGAAGGTATCCTGGATTTTGAAGGGGTAAAGAGCGTCGGCGAAGCATGGATCAAAGAAGTGAAAGGACCTTGGGCACAATTCAAAACTGAAGACCTGCCCGAATTCATCTCCCTTTTTGATACCGGAATGAAAGTATGGGTACGACATCTGGAGGAAAAAGAGGCACCAAAAATGCTCATCCTTTCACACAAGCCCGAGCTTGAAGGAGCGGTTGTCGTACTCAAAAAGGGCATGATAAAAGCGATGGCGGGAGGATTTTACAACCGTTTTTTCAACAGGGCGGTAGATGCCAAACGTCAGCTCGGCTCGATTTTCAAGCCCCTGGCTTATTCCGCGGCTCTGCAGCTCAAATGGAACGCCCTTGATCCCCTTTTGAACCAGCCCGATTTATATCGCTTCCAGGCAACCGGCTACACTCCTAAACCCGACCATACGCCGGAAGCAGATAAGGTTTCTCTTGCATGGGCCGGCGTGAAATCGGAAAATCTGGCCTCGGTACGTTTAATGTACCAACTCACAGACCACCTTAATCCGCATGAGTTCGGGTTCGTTGCACGCTCGGTGGGACTAGGCCGCCGACAAGAGGAGAACCAAGATGATTACGCACGGAGAATCCGCGACAAGCATGGTGTTGTGGTCAACGAGGACGCCCTGATGGATGCCGCTTTCCATGAAGCAAAATCCAGCGTCCGCCCGGAAATCATCTTCAGCGGCTATAACGGTGCCGACGAACTGCTTGAAACCCTGGACAGGCTTCATTTCCAAATAAATGTTTCATTGCTGGACGAAGGGCAGAGGAAAGAAATCGAAGAGCTTTTGGCACTGGACTACACTCGTATGTCCAGGCGTAACCACAGAATGAAAGAACTTCTGGCAACCCGGGGACCCGAATCGTTGTTTTACCGCATGGAAAGCACGGATGGGCAAATCCGCACCGCTTATGTAGAAGACATGGAGGCTGCCGCCGAAGGGTCTTTCAAACGGCTTGATTCCCTTGAGGGCGTGAAAGCGGAAGACGTTTGGATAGACGGCCGGATGCCTTCCCGGATGCTCGACGCACTTGAAAGAAAAACAGCAAACCACTTTCAAAAGCTTAAAAGCAAACCGCGCTACAGCATGGAAGTTCTCAGGCACATAAGGGACTTTAAAACGACGGTCAACCTGCACTATGCCTTGCTGCTAGCTGAAGCCATGGGAATCTATACAGAAATGGAACCGGCCCTTTCCTTTCCACTGGGAGCCCATTCCATCAGTATTCTCGAGGCGGCGCTCGCCTACCAGACAATGATGAGTGGAGTTCGCCCGCTGCTTTTCCCTGACAACCCGGAAATGGTGCCTTTGATAACGAGGATAACTGACCGCGCCGGAGAAACAATCTGGGAATACAAGCCGTCTTCCCAGCGGGTGTTGAGCAGGGAGGCGTCCTCGCAGATAATGGAAATTTTGAGGCTGGTGGTGAAACGGGGCACAGGGAGGCGGGCCGGCGATGCAGTCCGTTTTCAAATGGACGGAGAACAGGGTTCCGGTGTCGCAATACCTGCCTACGGCAAAACAGGAACCGCCAACCGCTTTGTGAATTCCAGCTTCGCCGGCTTCATCCCCGGGCCTGATCCAAAAACAGGCGTCCTTACACTCGATGAAGGCTACACAATAACCTCATACATAGGCTACGACGACAACAGGCCCATGAAATCCTCGAATTTTTCCGTCTATGGAGCCACAGGGGCACTGCCGGTGTGGATAGATGCGGCAAATGCAGCAGTGTCCGAGCCTCAATGGAAAGACCGGTTCAGGCCTGCGGACCTGGTATTTTCTTTTTCCGATCCGCATGTGGACCCGGAAATACTCAAAGAGATTACCGTTTCTCCTGTGAACGGGCTTCCGTCAGAAACCGGGGTGCCCTTTCACGGACTTTTTGAAAGAGGCCGTGACGACAGGAAACCCCTTCGCCTGTTTGAACCGATAAAGGGATCATCATGAGACACAGCATGCGGTTCGTTCTCTTTTTTACAGCAGCCGGTTTGTTGTCCGGCTGCGCCGGGCTGAAAGAAGATATACCGAAGGAACCCCGCCCGGTCCGGATCGAAATATCCCACCGGGTGCTGGATGCCTCGATAAAAGATATCCAGGCCCTCATCCAACAGGATGCCCTCGACGAGCAGCAGCAAAAGCGTGCCGTGGAGATTATTGCGGCATTTAAAGACTTCAAGGATCTTCCTGCGGACGGCGGCTACGCACTTTCCACCGGGATCGAAAATCTGATCGAAAACACATCGGCCTTGATTCAAGAAACCTTCGCCGATATCGAGCCTTCCCCCGCTGAAAAAACCGCTCGGCAGGATGAGTGGAGCCAATATCATAAAAACATCTTTACCGCCTACCGTGCAGGGGACCATCGACGCGTGCTGGAAACCGCCGCCTTTCTCGAAGAAAACTACGGCAGGGATGCCCTTGGCCCCGAAGCAGGAGCCGTACTGGCACTGTCCCTGGAAGCAGAAGGAAGGACCGAAGAAGCACTGGAAACCGCTCTCCTGGCCTCCGCCGAGCTTGAAGAACTCCCCGACAGGCTCCTGCTGGCAGCCTCGCTGGCCCGCCTCCATGCCTTACGGGGTAAAAGCGGCGAGGCACAGAAATGGTATAGAAAACTTGAAGAAAAGCTTAACGAACGAACACTGCTGCTCGCGGCCTTGGAAAAAACGCTCGAAGCGATGTCTCAGAAAAACAAGGATTTCAAGGCCTGGGCCATGAATTTGCGCGGCGTCCGGCCGGAATCCGATGGAATCGTCGATTCAATTATCCAGGCGGCGGATATGGCTGCAGAGGAAAATTTTTCCGATGCAAGGGACATACTGAGCCGGGCACGTAAGTGGATCGAACCCACCGGGGGTGATACCGATCTCATCGACGAAGCGATGCGGAGGCTCGAGGCTGCAGAGGAGGTCTATCTGGAAAAGCGTATCAAGGGGCTTTCCCGAAAGGACCTGGATCTCGCCCCCATCAGCGATCTCCTCGCCCGGGAACGTTACAAGGAAGCGCTTTCAAGGCTGGAAGCTGTTGAACGGATCACCGGCTCTTCAACGGAAGTTAACGAAATCCGGGAAACCGCCATTGAGAGGCTGATCACGCGTGAAACCACCAGGGCAGCTGAAATCTTTCTTGCCGCCGGCAGACAAGCCGACTCGAAACGCAAACGTGCGATGCTTGAAGAAACCCGGAGTATACTTAGAGGGCTGCTTGCAGCTTATCCGGACGCTCCTTCCGCCGACCGGATAGAATCATATCTCGACAGGGTGGAAAAAGAAATTAAAAGACTCGGCCCCGGCGGGAGATGAAAGGAAAGTATTTTGTCTGCAAATCCGGCGAACATACAGGTAGTGGGCCTCGGACAGGCCAGTTTCGATTTCCTTGGCCGGCTGCCGGTTTACCCCCGGGAGGACCACAAGGCGGAACTCACTGCACTTACAACCGGTTGCGGCGGCCCTGCAGCTACTGCCATGGTTACCCTTTCACGCCTGGGACTGTCCGCCTCCTTTATCGGTTCCATAGGGGATGACCGGTTCGGTGCCGAAATAATCCGGTTCCTGAAAACGGAAAAGGTCGATATTTCTTTCTTGAGGCGAGTGCCAGGCTGCATGTCCCAGGTGGCGTTCATAGCCGCAGCCTCAGGCGGCTCGCGCACGGTATTCTGGCACCCGGGCACAATGCCTGCCTTGGAACCGTCCCAAATCGACCTGTCGCCTTTTACCGGAGCACGCGTTCTGCATCTGGACGGGCTCAAGATAGAAGCCTCCATCGCGGCCGCGCTCCAGGCAAAATCCATGGGCATCACCGTGGTGCTTGATGCCGGCACATTCAGGGAAGGTACCGACCGCCTGCTGCCGCTGGTTGACATCCTGATCGCTTCGGAGCGTTTCGCCCAGCCCCTGGTGGGAGCCGATGCCTCTGAATCCGATGTCATAAAGGCACTCACGGGTTTCGGAGCCGCCCAGGTTGTCGTTACTCAAGGAGCAAGGGGCAGTATCGGTTGTGACGGAGGCGAAATAATCCGCCGTCCCGCCTTTGACGTAAAAGTGGTGGATACCACCGGGGCAGGTGATGTCTATCACGGCGCATACATTTACCGCTTTCTGGAGGGAGCGGACATTGCAGGGTGCATGGAATTCGCATCTGCGGCCGCAGCCTACAAATGCACGGTTTCGGGGAATCGGGAGGGAGTTCCCAATATGGGGCAAGTCCTGGAGATTATAAACCGCGGTGCTTGCCTTAATGCCTAGCCAGGTCCATTTCTGATGGTATCGTAAAAAGTCAAAATAACGATGTCCTTCGGGGTCGGGGTCGCTATCGGGATCGGTATCGGACGTTGATCGGCAGCCTTTTCGACCCCGATACCGATTCCGACCCCGACGCCGATAAGCCGGGGATGGTACTTTTTACGACCTCATCATTTCTGAGCAGAACATAAAAAAAGGGCTGCGAACCATTGCCGCAGCCCTGAAACTTCGTGGTAGGCACGAAGGGATTTGAACCCTTGACCCCTACCGTGTCAGGGTAGTGCTC
>CAYXDR010000154.1:0-7195 GCA_964463515.1 uncultured Desulfobacteraceae bacterium
AAGGGGCGGATTTTGACTTTTTACGATGCCATCAAATATGATTCATGCGGCTGTTCAATTGAGATCCTTCCATCCGATTGATTTACAAAAAATGATAAAAGATATCCTTAAGTTTACAAGCACCCTGATCGAAGAAAGCGGCGGCGCCGTCGATTGGAACAGGGCTGAAAACTCCTTCGAAGCCCTTCTTCCCGATCATGCCCGAAAGCAGCTCGGCCTGCCCGATTCCCTTGTGACTATTTCCGGAACCATTGATGCAGGTGAAAGCCCGGGCAGCGTTCCCATCGGCTTCGGAACGGAACTCCTTGATCGTGCGATACTGATGGCGCGTGACATGGGGTGTACGGCTTCTGTACGGATGCCCGCTTATTCCAGCAGGAAGCAGACCGAGCCGAACCCCTCGGCTTCCTTCGGTTTCCCGAACTCAACCTACCAGCTTAAAGGAAGTCACGACAGCTGGATGGACTACTGGCTGTGGTCCTTCGAAGTCGCCGCCGATGCGGATGAACGCTCGGAAAAGGTACACCACATTTGTATTTCGTCCCTGGGGGCCGGCTGCCTTGAACTGCCGGAACTTATTTTTCAAAAAGCGGTCGACTGGCAGCCGATCGAGGTTAAAGAATCGGGAATTCGGAATCAGACACTCGAGCACCTTTTTATAGCGGCCTGTGATCGGCTGCTCCGGCATAGCGACGAACAACTGTCTGAATTCAAGGAAACAATCACCCGGCATCATATGCGGGACATCCGCAGGATAAAAACCTATTTTCAGGACCTGAAAAGCGAAATGGAGACCGAAATCGAGAAAAAGCAGCTGCAGGGGACGGAACTCAAGATTCGAAGAGAAAAAATCCAGCAGATCGAAGAAGAAAAAACCCGGAAACTGGCCGCTTTGAAAGACAAATACAGGCTGAGACTCAGCATCCACCCGATGGCACTGCTCCTCGTCCGAATTCCGGTGAAGCGCTGTGAACTGCTCGTTAAGCGTCGCAAGGGAAAACGCCGCATCAGCCTTGTATACAATCTGCTTTCGAAAAAATTCGATCCCATGACATGTGAAGCTTGCGGAAGGGATACCTATACACTCGGCTTTTGCGATGAAGCCCTCCATGTTCTTTGTGAATCGTGCCAGGCCCATATTTTAAACAAAAAAGGCTGCCCTGCATGCCGGGGAAACCGCCCGCCATCAAAAGTGGCTAACGTTCTGAAACGCCTCGGCATAGATAAGGCATAGGAAGTGCCCGTTCGGAAATACCGGATGGCTGCAAACCAGGGGAACGACACCCAAGGAGGAATTATGATAAATGAAATGGCCGCAGGCCACCTGACCCGGGTCAACGAAAAGATCAAGTATCTTGGAATGCTGCAAAAAGCATTGAAGATTCTGGCCTCTCCCGATGCACTGGAATCCCCTGGAAAAGTCGAAGAAGCTTGCAAGCGGCTCGCACAAGCAGATCCAGCTTCCCTCGGCCTGGAGGCAGACTTCACCGAACTGCTGGAAAAAACGGCGGCAGACCAGCGTGAGCGTGCGGCGACACGAAAGTCTGAGTTCGGGCGATTATTGAAGGAATGTGCCGGTAACAAGGGAATCGACTGCAGCCTGATCACAACCGATCCGATGGAGTTTTCCGTAGACCGTTTCACCGTTTTATTAAGCCTAGAACAAAATCTGGCAACCCTTCTTTATGCAAAGCTGCCGGTGCAAAAACTGCCGGCAAAACCGGAACGTATTATTGCCGCCGTGGAAAAAAACCTAAAAACATTCGACGCCGGATGGCCTTCCGAGCGGTTTTTTGAAGCTTTGTATAAAGCATATAAAATATGGCTGTCCGAACGGAAAGCTTCCATGGGTGAACGGGCTCCTTTGGCGGAACTCCTGGCGTTTGTCGCTTTGTTTTTCCAAAGCGACAGGTTCCGCACGGATCCTAAGAGCGAAAACTACCGAAATTATGGGCGGGTGCGGATGGCCTACGATCTCTCTAAGCTGAGGCGCAACGGAATCCTTTCCAGAAAGGGCCGCCGCCTGAATCTCGGAACCGCCACAGGGGTCTCCACACAAAATAAAAAGGGCGTGCTCTTTGTTGAAGACAGACCCGGGCAAGGCCAATACTATCTCAGTATCTGGTTCTCCAACGTGGAAGAATGATTACAGGAGAATGTAACATGAATGACGCAGGTCTTCAGACAGAGCTCGCAAGGCACATTTTACAGCGTGTCGGGGAATCCGGCCAACCACCCGAGCAAGGCATAACCCATCTAAATGTCGGGAACAACTCCTATCTGCATATCCTGAATGAGGAGTACCTGGCGAGGTTGAAGCACAACCCAAGGGGCTCCAGCTTCAAACTTGTCCAAGGATATTATGGAGGGGGAAAGACTCATTTCCTGTATTGCGTAAGAGACTTGGCATGGAAACAGGGGTTTCTCACCTCTATGGTCAATCTTTCACCCCGGGAATGCCCTTACGACGATCCGGTTAAAGTTTACTCCGCCGTTGCGGTTAACCTGACGAGCCCGCCGTTCGATGAAGGTGCCGAACCGACCCGCGGACTCACCGACGTGCTGAGGGACCTGGCAGATGACCGGCTGAAAGAGATGGGCAGAGAGAGGGCCATGTTATGGCTTCGTCAGACGGCAAGCCGGGTGGCGGTGGAAAGCCATTCTTTCCGCAAAGCAGCGGCGGCCTTCATGGCGGCGCATATAGAAGGGGACGCCGAACGTGAGGCGATAATCGAACCGTGGCTTCTTGGTGAACCTGTGCCTCAAAGCGAAACCAGGCCTCTCGGCATTTTCGAAGCCGTGGATTCAGCCTCCGGGTTCAAAATGCTCAGAAGCCTTTCGCAGACTTTTTCCGGCTATGGGCTGCCCGGGATCGTTCTGCTTTTCGATGAAGTGGACCGTAACCTTTCGCTAACAGGCAGGAAAATGCTTGCAGTGGGAGATAATCTCCGTCAGGTAATCGATCTGTGCGGCCAGGCAAGGCTCCCATCCACACTTTTCATCTACGCGGTTCCTCCTGAGTTCATGAGAAATGTGGTCCCCGATTATCCGGCCCTGGATCAGCGGCTGAAAAGCCCTGTGCCTCTGAGTGAACGCAGCCCGCAGGCGGCGGTGATAGATCTGGAGCGCCTGGATATGGAGCCGGAGGCCTTTCTCGAAGCTATCGGTGAAAAACTTCAGAGAATCTTCGAAACAGCGTTGGGATGGAAGGCTGACGCTGATATCCAGGCCCGCAATCGTGCCTTGATTGCAAGCACCATGGCCGCGTATACGTTCGAAGTCAGCCACCGGCGGCTTTTTGTAAAAACCTACATCGATTTTCTCTACAGCCAGAAGTCTGAAGGCCAGCAGCTCATTACCCAGGAAGAAGCCGTAAAAATAGTTCACGGGGGCTACGCTCAGCTTGAATCCTCCGAGTATTACGAAGAGGAGTTCCTGGATGCCTGAGAGCCCTCCTCTTAAAATGAAAGCAGGAGACCCGATCCGCCACCCCGATCTGGGAGCCGGAAAAGTGATCGGATTCGTTCGGGGCGGCCGTATCGTACGGGTTGAATTTGAGGAAATGCCAGGGACGCCATGGGAAATCCCTTTAGACGAGATAGAGGTTTTGTCCCCTGAAACCGGCCTTAAAGCCGATCGTCCCGGTTCTACTCCCAAAAAAAGATCCTCCAGGTCAAAAAAGAAGTCGGAAAAAGAATCTTTTGCTTCGGATACACCCGAAAACACCCGGACGGAAGACAGGGGTAAGGACATCGAGCCGTGCCCGGCCTCCATAACGGCACATCAAGCGATAGAGGCGCTTCGGCTGGGGGTTGTTCCTGCATTTCACCTTGACACTTACACCGTAGGCAGGGATGCGGAGCTCTACTTGATACTCCGGGACATCGAATCCGCCGCCGAAAACGGGGGGCTCAGAGTTGTTCTTGGGGACTACGGAACCGGCAAGACTCATTTTCTGGAAATGGTTGAACTTCTTGCCCTGGAAAAGGGTTTCCTTGCGACACGGGCGACGCTGGACAGCCGCGAGGTGATGGCCAACAGGCCCCGACGCATTTATAACATGCTCGCCCGCGGCATCCGTTATCCAGATGACCCGAACCTGGAGCGCCGCGGCCTGGGACCCCTTTTGCGAAAAGCCGTGGGGGATCTGGACCTTATCCGTCGATGGAGCAGAAAATCCCATGCAGATTACCATCCATACCTGGGGCCTGCACTTTTCTACATGGCCGTGCTGCCCTCAATGGCAAAGGGCGACGATCTGGAAGAACGCCTGGTGGACTGGATCGAAGGCACTGAAGTGGCGAGCAATATGGAGCTGGAAGACCGGCTTCGCAGCACGACGGGAGTAAGGAAACGCCTTTATGCCCTTAAGGATTTCCGTACGGTTACACATCTCTATACGCTTATACTCGGAGGAATCGCCGAGCTGGCCCGCCAGGTCGGATACAAAGGATTGGCGATCATGATCGACGAAGCGGAATTCTACAGTGTGCTTCGAGGCCGGGATCGCACATTTTCGGACATCCTGTTTAAGACGTTCGCCGCGGCCTGCCTCCCGGCATCCATGCTTCACTTCGACCCCGTCGCTCTGCCCAGGGGAGGCCAGGCCGTTCATCAAAGTTTTCCCTACAGATACACTGAAGCACAACCTCTCTACTGTGTCTTTGCGCTGACCCACGATCCGGACGGAAAACGAATTCTGCAAAAGGCCCTCCCGGTCGAACTCTTCATCGAACTTGCCCGTTTCAACGCCACGGACTACGTCGTTCTTTCAAACCGTGTGCTTTCATTGTATGCTCTCGCCGATTCCGGTTTCGCCCCCGGCCCTGACCTTTCCACCCTGATGGCGAAAGTGATCGAGCCCTGTCACCTCCACGGAATAATCGAAAACCCCAGGCAGGCACTGAAATTCATCACCGAAATCGTCGACATCACGAGACATCGTCCTGATAAGCTGAAGCCTGTGCTCCGAAACCTTGAAAAACATTTGAACGCGGCCGGACGATGACAAATCCCATCGAAATTGAAGCCCTGAAATCAGTAATCCCGAGAGCCTGGCATGCACTGCTTGCCAGATTCAACACCCCTACGGATGTACAAATTTATGGAATTCCCCCCATAATGGCCGGCGGTCCGGTTCTCCTCATCGCTCCCACGGCAGCCGGCAAAACCGAAGCATACACGGCTCCTATAGCCGAAAAGATCCTCTCCGGCCGGGAAACACTATCCGCCTGGATCGTTTCACCGACAAGGGCACTGGTGAATGACCTGTCAAGGAGAATCACCCCGCGCCTGGCAGCATTAGGGCTTCGCACGGGACGCCGTACAGGCGAGCGAAAGGAAATTTCCGGAGCAAAACCTCCTCATATTGTTATTACAACTCCTGAGTCGCTGGATTCGATCCTCGCCCGCACCCCTTCGATATTGTCCCGGTGTCGTTTCATGGTCCTTGACGAAGTGCACATGCTGGCAGGCACTCCCAGGGGGGACCAGCTGTCCTGCCTCATTTCGCGGGTTCGCAAACTTGCTCCGGATATCCAGATTATAGGGTCTTCAGCCACGGTGGATGATCCGGAAGATATCTCCCATCGATATCTTGGTGATAACGCAGAAATTATCCGTATTTCCGGGGACCGGCCCATACTCGCCGAATTTATCGAGGGTGGTGCCGGCGGGCTGGCCAAGGCCCTTCACCGACTGACGCGACAACCTGGCGGCGTTCGAAAAGTTCTTGTGTTCGTCCGGCGCCGAGCCGATGCAGAGCGGCTTTTTTCGGCCTTTAGGGGTCGTCCGCCTTTCGGAGGCTCCGTTTTCCTGCACCACGGAAGCCTGTCGCGGCAAAGACGCGAAGCAGTCGAGCACAGAATGCTCACCGGCACGGCCGGCTTGTGCTTCGCCACCACCACCCTGGAGGTGGGAATAGACATCGGGGATATAGATCTTGTGGTTTTGGCCGGCCTCCCTCCCAGTGTATCTTCTTTACTTCAGCGCATCGGCCGTGGAAGCAGACGCTCCAGCGTGGCCCGGCTATGCTGTATGGTCGAAAACGATGCTCAGCGCCTCCGATACGAACATCTAATCGAAGCCGCCAGGAAAGGCCGCCTTTTGGGAGGACGTCATAATTTCCGCCCGTCGGTTCTGGCTCAGCAATCCCTTGGCTTGCTCGTACAAACCCCCAACAAGTGGATCACCGCAGGGGCGATGAGTTCGAGACTTCCGGGCTGGGTGAAACAGACCGGGTGGTCGGAGCGGCTTCCTGAACTGCTGGAGCATCTGGCGTCCCTAGGGTGGCTTTATCCCTCCGGGCACGGCAGATATACCATGGGGGAAAAACTGGAGCAGGCATTCGAACGGGGACTTATACACACAAATATCGATAATGAACAACATGTAATAGAGTTGGTCGATCAGGACACATTCCAGGTACTCGGAACAGTGCCCCGGTTTTCGACAAACGACGGACCGGTGCTTCTCAATGGTAGACGGCTCAGAGTTTCCAGGTCCTTAACCCGGTCCAAAGTCGTAGTGGCCGACACCAATGCACGGGCCGACTTGAAAATTCCGGCGGGCCGAGGACCTATGACATCCACCGCCCTGGCTCAAGATTTCGCCCGTTTCATCGGCCTCGATACCGATACCACGCCGGTAGTGCATATGGAAAACGGCGTCTTCGCATTTTTTCATTTCCTGGGGGACTTATGGGGTTGCTTGTTGGATGGGCTGATTGAAGACCGAACCGGCACAAAATCCATCGCAGGCAACGCGTTTTGCCTCTTACTGAACTCGGTACCGGAATTCTTCCCTCTGAACGCAAAAAAGGAGGAGATCCTGGCCACTGCACTCAGGCATCGTACAAGGCTCCTGCATTTCATTGTCGAAGGTCCGTGGGCAAAAGATATACCGCCTGAATGGCGCACACAGCACCTTCTTGACTGCCTGGACATCGAAGACTTCCGAAACGTCCTTCAGACCTTTGCGATTCAAAATCCCGCCCCACCTGGATTGGAACGGGTCCTCACCAGACTTGCGCCCCAAGTGTTGTAAAACCGACCTCTGCAGGCATCAAATATGCTGAACTCATAAAAAGTCAAAATAACGATGCCCTTCGGGGTCGGGGTCGCTATCGGGATCGGTATCGGCCGTTGATCGGCAGCCTTTTCGACCCCGATACCGATTCCGACCCCGACGCCGATAA
>CAYXDR010000155.1:0-7176 GCA_964463515.1 uncultured Desulfobacteraceae bacterium
CGCATCGACTAGCGATGCTCAGTCCCCAGTCGCTTCGCTCTGGGTCCCCAGTTTCCTTGACCTTGGACAAACCGGGGACCCGCCCGTAGGGTGGGGAATCCAAGCGCAGCGCGGGCAAAATCCCTCATTTCCGATCTGGAAACTTCACCAGTGCCACCCGGTATTTCCGGATGGCACTAGATAGGGATCTTCTTGACACAAGATCGATTTATAGGGGTTTTGAAAAAGTTGACCGTGCCGCCCATATTTCTTGTTGAACCATCCCGCATATCCGGTGAGCAGGCGGCTCATGAACACCGAAATCGGGACCAAACCGGTTCTTAACAATAAATGGGCATGATTTGGAATCAATGCCCATGCAAAACAATCGGTCTGGGTTTCGGCAAGCAACTCCCCGATACGATGCACGAAATTTCTACGATCGTAATCGGATCGAAAAATCCTCCCTCGTTCGATCCCTCTGACAATCACATGATGAAGCGCACCCGGTGCATCTATTCGAGCTTTTCTTGGCATGATTAAAGAAAATAGCACATCCGGCCATCAATAAAAAGAATAAAATCATAGACGTCCCCATTCTACCATCCCGTTTTTTTCTTGACACCAGTCAAAATTCTTGTTTGTGTTTTTTTCCAAAAGCGAGTTCTTATCATTTCACCTCAACGACTATGGATACCAGGATGATGAATATTAATGGGACGCGCCGGGATTTTTTGAAGGGGGTCGGGGCGACTCTGGCCACGGTCTCCCTGATGCAGGGGCTTTCCGGCTGTGGAGGCGGATCAAACTGTGGAGGCGGATCAAACGTCGGAACCAAGGTGGTCATTCTCGGATCAGCAGGCGGCGTTTCCTGGTATCCCGGCAGTCCTCGAGCGAGCACGGCTACCGCCGTGGTGGTCAATGGGGTTATGTATCTGGTGGATCTGGGCCAGAACACCACGGCCCGGCTGACCCAGGCGTTCAATCCGGGCAGCCCATACGCGGGCGGCTCCTATAGCGGACATGGTTCATCCCTTTTTTTGCAAAATCTCCGCGCCCTCTTCCTCACCCACCTGCACCAAGACCATATCGCGGATTACCCGGCCCTGCTCCTTATCGGTCCGGGAGCCGGGCTCGGCGGCCGCGAGCCGTTGCGGGTCATCGGCCCTTGCTCCCGCGGACAATTGGAAACCGATGTGACGGGCTACATCCAGCGGGGCGGAACCATTGTCCGGGCCGGCGCTGCGGGCGGGTTTCCGGCAACGCGGACGCCCGGTATCCGGCAGATGACCGAACTGATGTGGCAGGCGTTTGCCCAGTGCATCAATAACTTCACCCTGGACAATGGATATCCGGATTTCACGAAACTGGTCCAGATCGAGGAAATCGGAACCCCTCTGACCAGCAGATCCGCCCCCACCTGTCCGCCCATGGCTCCTTTTGAGATTTATCGCGACGATCTGGTCCGGGTTACGGCAACCCTGGTGGATCACCACCAGGTCTATCCGGCCCTTGCCTACCGATTTGACACGGCTGAAGGCTCGGTTGCCATTTCCGGGGATACCGGGCCGGACACCAGCGGCAACCTCCAACTGCTGGCCAACCGGGTGGACGTTCTGGTCCATGAAGTCATTGACGAGGCCTGGGTGGATTTCAAGTTCGGCGATCCGGAGCCGAACAGCCCGTTGTACGCCTTGAAAGTGCATATGGTGGAGGCCCATACTGGCATCGACGCCGTGGGCCGGATCGCCGAGGAATGCAGGGCCAAAACCCTGGTGCTCAATCACATCGTGCCTGGAGATACGCCCCTGTCCCATCTCCAGAAGGCCGGGCAGAACTTTTCCGGACGAATGATCATCGGCGAAGACCTGATGACCATTCCTATCGGTTGATCCGACCCCCTGAATTTGAATGCAACTGTTTTCGGCTCCTTTACCTGTTTTCAATAAAATGGGGGAGAATAGAATCCATGTTCAGGAAGGTTTTGTTTCCATGCAGGTACATGTCAAGAATTAAGGGGCCCCTGTTTTGCGTCACCGATATTGCTGCGGTCGAAAAATGAAAAAATATCCCCTATATCGTCACCCCTGCGCAGACCTGGGGCCAGTAATTCCAATGACTTATGGATTCCCCGACATCTTCTTGTGTCGGGAAATGACGGCTTGGGGACTTTTTACGACGTCATCAATGGTAACGGAAGTTGTCGAGTTGAAAGCCGAAAGAACCGGAGGATTTAAGCGGAGGAAATTTTGTGGCGGAAATGAAAGTTTTGACCCCCAGAGAAATTGTCTACGAACTTGATAAGTATATCATAGGTCAGGATCAGGCCAAACGGTCCGTTTCAATAGCTCTTAGAAATAGATGGCGGCGACAGCAGGTGCCTGCCGAACTAAAAGACGAGATAGCTCCGAAAAACATTATTATGATCGGCCCTACCGGCGTAGGAAAAACAGAGATCGCCAGGCGGCTTGCCAGGCTTGCCGATTCCCCGTTTCTAAAAGTCGAGGCCACAAAATTCACCGAGGTGGGTTATGTGGGCAGGGACGTGGAATCAATGATAAGGGACCTCGTGGAGCTCGCCGTTAACATGGAGAAGAAGGAGGAGCAGGCTGCCGTGGAGGTTAAGGCCAGGGAGCTGGCCGAGGAGCGGCTGCTCGATATTCTGCTGCCTAAAAAGCGTGAAGCCGTGGCGGGAGAAGAGGGAGAAAAGGACAGGGGACTGGAAGTGGTAAGGGCGGACAGGCCCGATGACCACGGCACCAGGGAGAAATTGCGCAGAATGCTTCGGGATGGAAAACTTGATGACCGCTACGTGGATGTGGAAGTCAGCCCGGGTGGAGGACCGATGGTGGAGATTTTTTCCGCCGCTGGTTTGGAGGAGATGGAACTCAATGTGAAAGAGGTGTTTGGAAATATTTTCCCGGGGCAGAAAAAGAAGCGCAAGGTAAAGGTTCCAGAAGCCAAGGAAATCATTTTTCAAGAGGAATCCCAAAGACTGATCGATATGGACAAGGTTGTGGAGCAGGCCCTGAGGAATACAGAGCAGAACGGCATTATCTTTCTGGATGAACTTGACAAGGTGGCAGGATCCGACGAAGGCTACGGCCCGGATGTTTCCCGGGAAGGTGTACAGCGGGATCTCTTGCCCATCGTTGAGGGATGCACGGTTACGACGAAATACGGCATGGTTAAAACCGACCACATACTCTTTATAGCCTCCGGAGCTTTCAATGCAAGCAAGCCCTCGGATTTGCTGCCTGAACTGCAAGGGAGATTTCCCATCCGGGTGGAATTGGATCACCTTTCAGTGGAAGATTTCACGCGTATTTTGACGGAGCCGAAAAACGCGCTTGTCAGGCAATATGAGGCACTGCTCGAAACCGAAAAAATCACTCTGACTTTCACCGAAAATGCAATACAAGAAATCGCCCGCACGGCGGCGGATGTCAATGAAGGCATGGAGAACATCGGGGCGAGAAGGCTCCACACTGTGATGGAAAAATTGGTGGATGAAATCTCGTTTGAAGCTCCGGACATGAACGAAAAGGAATTCGTGATCAACAGGGATTATGTTGTGGAAAAACTGGCTGATATTCTGGAAGATGAAAATTTGAGCCGGTATATTTTGTAATTAGGGAAAACCTTTTAGCTATTAGCTGTTAATTTTTGAGTTTTTTTTCATTATTTTTTAAATAGTGCCCATTCGGAACATCCGGAAATATTTGGGGGAATCAAATCATTCAAAGAGGGAGGATGCGCAGGTTGATTCAGGAAAAAGAAAGGGCAAAGGTGCTGATCGAGGCCCTGCCTTATATCCAGAGATTCAACAACGCCACCATCGTTGTAAAATATGGCGGGCACGCCATGGTGGACGAGGAGTTGAAAGCGGATTTTGCACTGGACATCATCCTGATGAAATATGTGGGGATGAACCCGATAGTAGTTCACGGCGGAGGGCCCCAGATAGGAAGTTTTTTGAAGAGGCTCTCGATTGAATCCGAGTTCGTGGACGGAATGCGGGTGACGGACAAACAGACCATGGATGTGGTGGAAATGGTATTAGTGGGGGCGGTGAACAAGGAAATCGTCACCTTGATAAACCGCCATGGTGGAAGGGCGGTGGGCTTGTCCGGGAAGGACGGTCGGCTGATTACAGCCAGGAAGCTCAAGTACGCCCGTTCAAAGGGTTCTGATCAGCCTCCCGAGTTGATCGATATCGGGATGGTTGGCGAAATCACCCAGGTGGACATCAGAATACTTGAGAATCTCATAGAGCGCGGATTTATCCCGGTGATCGCCCCTGTTGGCGCCGGCACTGAAGGCGAAACTTACAACATAAACGCAGACGTGGTCGCCGGGCGCATCGCTTCCACCATGGGAGCAAGAAAACTTATTCTTCTCACCGACACGCAGGGGGTGCTTGATTCCAAAGAAAACTTATGTTCCTCGCTTCGAATTGCTGATGCGGATAACATGATTAAAGATGGAGTAATAAAGGGCGGCATGATTCCGAAAATCAATTGCTGTATCGATGCATTGAAGAGCGGTGTCAAGAAGGCTCATATCATCGATGGAAGGATGGAGCACGCAATTTTGCTCGAAGTACTGTCCAAAGGCGGTGTCGGTACCGAGATCATCCATTGAACAAACAAGGATTTTGCCGAGATGAACGAAAAAGATAACACGACGATGGAACTGGCCGACAAATACATGTTTCCAACATACGGCCGTTTTCCTGTTACTCTGGTGGAAGGGCATGGGTGCCGGGTGATTGACGAATCCGGGCGGGAGTATATTGATTTCGTTGGAGGGATTGCCGTTTGTGCGCTGGGGCACAGCTCTCCCATAGTCAGCAAAGCATTGATGGAGCAATCAAGGCGGCTTGTGCATGTATCAAATTTGTATTATACCGAACCGCAGGTGCGGCTCGCCAGATTTCTCGTTGAACATTCCTTCGCAGATCGGGTGTTTTTTTGTAACAGCGGGGCTGAAGCCAATGAAGCAGCGATCAAACTTGCACGTCGTTATACCCGCGAAGTCCTGAAGCTTCCACGCTACAAAATCGTTTCGATGAATAATTCCTTTCACGGAAGAACCATGGCGACACTGTCCGCCACCGGCCAGGCCAAGGTGCAGGCCGGTTACGTTCCACTCGTCCAGGGTTTTTCGTTCGTTCCTTTCGATGATCTGGACGCCCTGGAAAAAGCCGTCGACGATGATGTGTGCGCAGTGATGCTTGAGCCGATACAGGGCGAGGGAGGTGTTGTATGCCCTGACCCGGATTATCTAAAGGGTGTGCGCAGTCTGTGCGACGAGCGTAGCGTGCTGTTGATATTTGATGAAGTCCAAACCGGGATGGGGCGCACGGGAAAGTTGTTCGCACACGAACATTTCGGCGTCTATCCTGATATAATGTCGGTGGCGAAAGCCCTTGGCAACGGGATCCCTGTAGGAGCCATGCTGGGTGTCGAGCGGCTCGCCGAAGCCTTCGGCCCGGGCAGCCATGCCACTACCTTTGGTGGAACTCCGCTCGTGACTGCGGCAGCGGAAGCTGTTGCAAGGGCGATCGTCGATGATGGGTGGTTGGATCACTGCGGCGAAATGGGAGCCTATTTCAAAAAGCGGCTTCAGGAACTTGCAGGAAGGCACAGTTGTATCCGGGAAGTCAGGGGGATGGGGCTGATTGTGGGCGTTGAGCTTGACCGTGAATGCGCCCCGGTAGTGGAAGCATGCTTGGAAGAAGGGCTTCTGATCAACTGTGCACATGAAAAAGTGCTGAGGTTTGTTCCACCCTTGGTGATCGGCAAAGAGGAAATCGATACGTTATGTGATGCTCTGGACGGAATTCTAGACCGTATTTTCAAAAATTAAGGAGAGTCGAAGTGAGCGAGAAGGTAAAAAAAATTGTTGTAGCCTATTCGGGAGGGCTTGATACCTCTGTGATTTTGAGTTGGATCAAAGAAACCTACGGGTGCGAGGTAGTGGCCTATGCGGGTGACGTCGGGCAGGGAGATGAATTGGACGGAATAGAAGAAAAGGCCGTCAAGACCGGTGCCGACCAAGTGATAGTCGACGATCTCAAGGAATCTTTCGCTTCGGAATTCGTCTGGCCGGCCCTCAGGGGAAATGCCGTCTACGAATCAGGCTACCTGCTCGGGACTTCACTTGCCCGCCCGGTGATAGCGCGCGGCCAGGTGGAAGCCGCCAGGAGGGTCGGTGCGGATGCGCTTTGCCACGGCGCGACCGGGAAAGGCAACGACCAGGTACGCTTTGAAATGGCATATATGGGCCTGGAACCCGGGCTTAAAATAATCGCCCCTTGGCGGATATGGAATTTCCGGGGAAGGGAGGACCTGATAGACTACGCGCGCAGCCATAACATTCCGGTTCCTGTGAGCAAGGAAAAACCCTATTCCAGCGACAGGAACCTGCTGCATATAAGCTTCGAGGGCGGAATCCTGGAAGACACATGGAATGAGCCGTCCGAAGACATGTTTGCTATGACCGTGTCGCCGGAAAACGCTCCGGAAGAGCCCCAATACGTGGAGATAGAATATGACCAAGGCGATGCCGTGGCCGTGGATGGCCGGAAAATGAACCCTGCTGCCCTGCTTGCTCATCTTAACGAGGTTGGTGGAAGTCATGGCATAGGCAGGATGGATATCGTCGAGAACAGATATGTCGGCATGAAGTCGCGGGGGGTGTATGAGACGCCGGGCGGCACTATTCTCAGGGCCGCTCACATGGCAATTGAGAGTATAACTCTTGACAGGGAAGTTATGCATCTCAGGGATTCGCTTGTACCCCGATATGCAGAGATGATTTATTACGGATATTGGTTTGCTCCCGAGAGGGAAATGCTTCAGGCGATGATCGATACGAGCCAGCGGAATGTGAACGGCACCGTGAGAATGAAACTGTATAAAGGCGGGTGCTGGTGTACGGGCAGAAAATCCCGCAACTCGCTTTATGATCCTGATTTCGCAACTTTTGAAGGCGATGAAGTGTACAACCAAAAGGATTCTGAAGGCTTTATCCGATTAAGCGGATTGAGGTTGAAGATTGCAAAGCTTCTTGAAGATAAGCGTTAAGGTCGATGGAATCGTAAAAAGTCAAAAAAACGATATCCTTCGGGGTCGGGGTCGGTATCGGACGTTGATCGGCAGCCTTTCCGACCCCGATACCGATTCCGACCCC
>CAYXDR010000156.1:0-7169 GCA_964463515.1 uncultured Desulfobacteraceae bacterium
TCTGCGGCTGCCGCGAAGCGGCATAAACCAGCATTTTACGATGCCATCAAGCTTTATATTTCGTGGTTTCTCACGAGTCAGTTTGTGATAATGTCTGTGGCAGCGGATTGTATCCGCGATTGTAGACAAAGTCGGTATCAGATGCTTGATCCCGGGGCGCAAAGGGAGCTTTAGACACAAGGAGAGCTTAAAATGAAGACAACGAAGGTGATCATTGAAAAGGGAAATAACTTTGTTTGCAAGGTGATTTTGAATAGGCCCGATAAATTGAACACTATGGACAGCGAAACCGCTTCTGCGCTGTACGATGCATTGATGGAGATGGAGGCGTCGGCCGATGTCAGGGTGGTTCTGCTCAAGGGTGCTGGCAGGGTTTTTTGTGCCGGCGTGGATCTCAATGAACTGGAAGAACGAAGCGCGATGGAATACCGCGAATGGATCGAGAAAATGGAAAAACCCCTCGGGGCGGTCGCCCACATGAAAAAGCCTGTGATCGCCCAGGTACAGGGGGCGGCTACGGCGAACGGTATGGGCCTGGTTGCTGCTGCTGATCTGGCGGTAGGCGGCAGCAGCCTTCGCATGGGGCTTACTGCGATCAAGGCGGGACTTAACTGTGTGGGACCGGTTCTTCCGGTTGCAAAGTGTGTCGGTAGGAAGAAAGCACTCGAACTTCTTCTTTTCGGAAATATGATCGATGCACAGGAGGCTCTGAAGTTGGGCCTCTTGAACCGGGTGGTGGCGGATGAAGACCTCGAGAGCGAAACCTATAGGTGGGCCGAGGAACTGGCTTTGATGAGCCCGATCGCGGTGCAGATTGCAAAAAGCGCTTTTTATGCATCCGAAGACATGCCCTATGATGTGCAGTTTTCTTATATGAACGAGGCTTTCGCGCGTTTGTGCACCACGGCTGATGCAAAGGAAGGGGTCCAGGCTTTTCTGGAAAAACGAAAACCCCAGTGGAAAGAGACGTGAAAAACGACCGGCTGAGGGGTTGCCACTCGCGATATAGAACCGGGTTTGGGGGTATCGTTGTCAGTGAAGCGTAAGCGAAACGGTTGTCGTTGTCGTAATCGTAATCGGGGGAATTCTTTTTCGGACAACGACGACGTTCAGGGACCCAGATAAAGGCGAAAAACGGCGGGGCAAAGAGAGCCGTCACACCACCGGCGCCAGTATTGATATTATCACGACTATGGAAAAGGCTGCCATATCAGACGGGCACATCGACAGTTCCGTCATCGAAGTGCCTGCCGTAGCTCCGTATGCACGTGCTTCCATCGCAACAGCCAGTTCATCTGCACGCTTGAATGCATTGAGAATCACGGGCAGCACCAGGGAGATGGCCGCTCTCACGCGGACAGGAACTTTTCCTCCCGTGATCGACGCTCCCCGCGCCAGGCGGGCTTCTTTCATCCTGTCTATTTCAGCGAGTAATGTTGGGAGGAACCGGAGTGCCAGGGAGACCATCGTTGTAAGGTCCCTTACCGGGATTCCAATTCTTCCGAAGGGTTTTAGAAGTTTCCGTAGGCCTGCAACAAGCTCCGAGGGAGAAGTTGTCATCGTGAGGATCGCCGCGGCGGCGACAAGCAGTGCAAACCTCCACACAACGATAAGCCCTGTGACAATGCCCTTCATGGTGACGGAGATCTTCCAGATCGGAAACGGGGGCAGGGGCTGGCCCTCGGTACCCAGCATGTGAAGCAGCAACAGCAGGAGTAAAAACGGGCGGATCGGTGCGAGCGCCTGCCAGAGGCGACGGGGGGATATGGCCGCAAGGCGAAGGGATGCGGCGAGCAACAGGCTTATCACCAGGGCGCCGAAAGGCCCTGCGAAAAGGACCGCCACGCTCAGGGAGACCACCGACAGGATTTTCACCCTGGGGTCGAGCCTGTGAACGAGGGATTGCCCCGGAACAAAGTTTCCAAGTCTATACATTTAAAACCTTAATTATCTCCTCCGCTGCCTCTTCCATCGTCAGGATTCCGGGAGGAAGCGGAAGGCCTGCTGAGCGGAGGCGGTGAGCGAGATCGGCTGCGGCTGGAAGCGAAAGCTCATGAGCCGCCAGTTCTTCGCCCCTGGCGAATATCTCAGCCGGCGGCCCGTCCATAATCACCCTGCCTTCATCAACGACGATAACCCGGCGGGCTCTTGCAGCTTCGTCCATGTCGTGAGTTACATGAACGATTGTGATACCTTCCCGCTCGAGTTCGGATATTACTTGCAGGATTCGTGCTCTCCCGGCGGGATCCAGGTAGGCGGTTGCTTCATCTAAAAGGAGATAACGCGGTTCCATAGCCAGAATCCCTGCCACTGCAACCAGTTGTTTTTCGCCGTTTGAAAGGGTGGATGGCGTTCTGAGCCTAAGGTCCTGAATTCCGGTCCCGGCAATACTTTTTTTCACTCTTCGCCGGATTTCAGCCGGCGGAAGCCCCAGGTTCCCGGGTCCGAAAGCTACATCCTCCTCCACGGTCATGCCGACTATCTGGTTGTCAGGATTCTGGAAGACCATGCCCGCGAGCTGCCTGACCCGGGGCAGGGTGCGGCGGTTTTTCGTGTCGAGATTATCTACTTCCACGCGGCCGGAAGACGGTGAAAGAAGCCCGTTCATATGCCGGAGTAGAGTTGTTTTTCCGCTTCCGTTGGGGCCGATGACGGCGATTCTTTCGCCCGGACAAATATCGAGGGATATCTTGTTGAGAACTTTATGGGTTCCGTTGTATGAATAGGTGACAGAGTCCAGACTGATCATTGGGCAACTCGATTGTCAAGGTGCGGCCGGAGCTTTCGCCAAACAAAAGCGGCCAATGCGATTTTGAAGGCGTCTCCGGGCAAAAATGGAAGTGCGCCCGCGGCAATGGCTTTGGGAAGAGACAATTGTGCCACAACGGAGAGCTGGGCCACTCCGAACAGGTAGATGACAAGGGTTCCCGCCGCCATCGCCAGAACCACCTGCATGGTTCCTGCGGCCGGTCGAAATTCCACGAGTTTCCCTATGAGATAGGCCCCTGCAATAAATCCCACAAGATAACCGCCGGTAGGTCCTATCAAAATCCCAAGTCCGGCCTTTCCCCCGGCGAAAACCGGAAGCCCCATGGCGCCTATAAGGATGTAAACAAGCTGGCTCATGGCCGCGAGCCGCGCCCCAAGAAGAATTCCCGCAAGGCTCAGGAAAAGGGTCTGCATCGTCACCGGGACGGGCGGCAACGGGATGATGATATAAGCCCCCGCTGCGGTGGCCGCTCCGAACATGGAAGCGTAGACCATACCGCGGATGGGGGTTGTCGCATTGGAGGATGTCGTGGTAAGGGTTTTCATATGATCTTGGTTGTCTCCGAATCTCCCCAAGCGTTATCGGCGTCGGGGTCGGTATCGGTATCGGTATCGATCCCCTCCGTCCAATATTCCACGGGCGCCTCACGGACAGCATATCCACGTTGCCCAAGTTTTGTGAGCATTGCCACGATTCTGTCCAACAATACCTTGGTTTTCTCGTTTTCATCTGCGGAAATCGCACCGCAGACTTCTAGTACATCCTGTACCGTAGCGCATTCCAGGGCTGAGCCTCGGGCGATCTCGAAGTAACGGCGACGGTCACCCTGGGTTGCTTTACCGTTTCCCTCGGCGATATTCAGCGGGATCGCCTGCGATGCCCGCATAAGCTGATCCTTGGCATTTCCATGGCCTTTCAGCCCCCCGCAAAACCGATAAGCCCAACCAACATATTGGATGGCAGCGCGATATACATCCAGCTTCTCGTGTCCGAAGCTCATCTCATACTCCTTTCGATCCCGATCCCGATACCGACGCCGACGCCGATTTCATCTGATTCTAATAGCTAATAAACCACATCCCCCGAATGAATTCTGTGTACCCGTCCCTCGTTGTCCTCCAGAATCAGCGAGCCATCCCGGTCGATGGATTTCACGGTGCCTTTGATTACGGTATCCAGCCTTTCCACGGAAATAAGTTTTCCCTCTATGTCGCAGCGTTTACGCCATTCCGAAACAATCGGGCCTGATCCGTTTTCAAGAAATTTTTCGTACTGCCGCTCGATTTGCTTGAGCACCGCAGCAAGAACAACAGCGCGGCGGACGTGTGTTCCGGCTTCAATCAAGAGGGATGTGGGCTCGGTGCGAAGCCCTGGCGGGAACGAATCCGTGTTTACGTTGATCCCGAAACCGATGATGACATAATCGAGGAGGTCCGCCTCGGTTGAAAGTTCTATCAGGATTCCGGAAACCTTGCGGTTTTTTATAAGAACATCGTTCGGCCATTTAACGGTGGGTTGCAGCCGGTCGTCGAGAGAGGCCAAGCCGTCTGCCACCGCGAGCGCACTCAGTAGGGAGAAAGTGAAAGCTTCGGACGGTGGAAGGTGCGGCCGAAGGATAAGCGATGCGTAAAGACCTCCGACAGGAGAAAACCAGGTACGACCTTTTCTGCCGCGGCCTTGCTTTTGCACGCCTGCGACCACGAGAGCCCCTTCCGGGGCGCCTTCGGCCGCAATACCCTTGGCAACGGCGTTGGTGGAAGCCGTTTCAGGTAGATAGATTACATCGCTTTTGCCGAAACGAGAGGCTTCAAGTGTTCGGCGGATTTCATCCTCGCTTAGTAGATCGGGTTCGCCTTTAAGACGGTACCCCTTCCGCGGGGAAGCCTCGATCCTGCAGCCTTGCCGGCGAAGTGATTCTATGTGCTTCCATACCGCAGCCCTGCTGATCCCAAGTGAGCGACTCAGGTCCTGCCCCGACACCCATGATCCCTTATGTTCTTCAAGCCTTTCAATCAGATCTCTTTTCATTACAGTAAGCCACTCCTCGATTTTGGCCATGCCGTGCATTGCGGTTCAGCTATCATGATTTTCGATCATTTGTCAACGTCTTTAATCTGATAAAGGTTTACAATTAAAATCCACGATGCCTCAATTCTGAATTATACCTGCTGATTTCTATTGCCACCAGAGATTAACCGTGCTAATTTCTGGTGGCACTCGCATTCAGAAGACATAATGTTTTCTGAATAAATGGAAGACAGAATCGCAGCGAAGCATTATCCAAACGCCTGATTGTGTGGACCCTACCTGGAGATACCGATGACAACCATTTCAGATTTCACGTTGCAGGTCATAACGGCTGACAATCCCTGGCTTGAAGGAGGGGATGTGCAGAAGTGGCAGGCACGCTTTTTACCGGAACGTTACATTCCCCGTTCTGTGAATCTCGAAGCGGCCCGCCGGGTATGCCTGGTGGTGGGACCCCGGCAGGCGGGCAAGTCGACCCTTATATGGAAAACAATGGCTGAATCAGCTCAACCGTGTCTCTATGTCAATTGCGAAGAGCCCGCCGTTCGCCAGTGGTTGTCTTCTCCGGCATCTTTTCTTGTTGATATAGATGCGTTGGTCGAGAAAAATACGCCGGTGTTTTTCGATGAGATACAATTTTTGGAGGAAGCAGCTCTTTTTTTGAAAGGGCTTGTTGATCGGCGCACAGATCATCCTTTCTATGCTACCGGAAGTTCCGCTTTCGATCTCGAATCACGTACCAGAGAGTCATTGGCCGGGAGGGCACATCGCCATCTTCTTCTCCCTTTATCCCTGGAAGAGGTGTGTTTCGATATCCGCGGAGCCTCGGCATTGTCCCGGAAGAAAATGGCTTCCCGGCTCGAACGACTGCTGCTCTATGGCGGTTACCCTCCCGTGTACACATCAGAAAACCCGGCAAGAGAACTTATTGGTTTGGTTGAATCCTTTGTCATTCGAGATGCGTCGGACAGGCTGAAGATCAGGCATCCCGCCGCGTTCCGAAAGATCATGGAGCTTTGTGCCAGTCAAATCGGCAACCTGTGTAATTTTTCGGAATGGGCTGCCGTTGTCGGCATAAGTAATGATTCGGTGAGAGAATATGCAGGCATTTTGGAAGACACGCATATCATTCGTTTGATCAGGCCTTATGTGGGAGGCAAACGGGCCGAGATCACCAGCGCGCCGAAGGCTTATTTTCTGGATAATGGCATTCGCAACCAGATTTTCGGGGGTTTTACCGCATACAGCCGCCGCCCGGACCGGGGAGCAATTCTCGAAAATTTCGTTTTTACGGAGCTGTACAAAGCCATCAATCCTTTGCTGGACAGTATTAGATTTTGGCGCAGTAAATCAGGTGCCGAAGTGGATTTCGTGCTGGAGCACAGGGGTATTATCTCCGGCTGGGAGGTCAAAACAGGCGATGTGATGGGGAAAATCACCCGCTCCTCGCGTAGTTTTATAGAGGCCTATCAGCCGGAATGTTTTTTCGTGGTAAACAAAAGCGAATATGCAGGACAGGCTATCGGCAAGACACGGATTTTTTTCATCCGCCCCGAGCAGGTAGGAGGCGCGGGACAGGATGTAAAATAAAAAAGCTAACAGCTAAAAGCTAACAGCTTATAGCTCTTTTTAGAGATACATAAAAAACCCGGGGCCGAAGCCCCGGGTTTAGGTGGTGTCCGTTTTCTTGTCTAAAGTATCGTCAGCAGACTAGAAGTTGATCTGCCACTTGGCGCCGAAGTATTTCGTGCTGCCCTGGTCGGCGTCGGCAAAACCGGTCTCTTTGATCTCGCCGTAATCGAATTTCCCGATTTCAGGAACGATGAATACGCCCTTGGCAAGGTTGATGGTCGCGTTCAAGTAGTAGGACCTTACGTCCTGCTCGGCTTTATAGCCGCCGTCTTCAACTTCGTTGTTCGCCTGGCCGTAGCCGAGTTCGAACTTCCACATGTCGTTCAGTTTGAAGCCCGCGATCAGAGCGAAACCGACTGTTTCAGAATCAACAATAGCATCTGTGGTCGGGTTGTAATATGCCCTGTCACCGAGTTCTACTGCGGAGGACTGCCCCAGGTTCCTGAGGTTGTCGCCCATGTAAATGCCGCCGTTCAAGTAGAAGGGCCCTGTGGAGTATTTTGCAGCCAGAGCCACTTCGTAGGCATCTATGCTGTAATCTTTTTCAGAAACAAAAGGAGTTATTACCACTGCATCATATGTCTGGTAGGCACCGGAGATGCGGGCTTTAATCGGCCCGGCGTTGATATCGTAGGCGGCTTCCAGCTTGGGTATCGTGGTGTCGGTGTCATTATTGAATGGAACTAATGTGTTCCAGTTGTCAATGGCGACGCCGGTGTTGGGCCTGACAGCTGCAAAC